>JAJYDI010000073.1 GCA_021777635.1 Pseudomonadota bacterium | reverse complement strand
GGACCGCACCCGCCTTGCTGCCGTGCTCGATGTAGGGATCGATGAATCGATTGGCCGCCATGATTTTTTATATCGCGCGCTTTCGGGCGCAAAAGCTATTCCGGTCTTTCACACGTGTCAATGGATATTGTGCGGCGATTCACCGGGGGATCGTCGGCGACCACGATGGCGCGACAGCCCGGCCGCCTTTCCGGATCGACTTCCGATTTAGTCAAATGGACGTCTATACGTCTTTATGTCCATTTACTTTCACCGGACACGAATCGCCGAAAGCCTTGCGGCACAAGCGATCCGGGGCATCCGCAGGCGATCGCGGAAAGGCGATGCGAGCGCACCTCGACCCGGGGCCGGCCTGGCCTCGGAGCGCCCGACGGATCCGCTCCGGGCCGCCGGGAGGCGTCGGGGATCAGTTCGCCGCGATGGTCAGCGCGGCGGCAAAACGGTCAAGGTCGGCAGCCGTTTTGGTCTCGGTTGCGCAAACCAGCAGCGCATCGCCGAGTTGCGGATAGTCTTCGCCGAGCGCGACGCCGGCGATGATGTTGTCGCGTGCGAGGCGCTCGATGATCGCGCTTGCCGGCTGTGCAAACAGCAGCGCCAGCTCGTGGAAGAACGGGCGCGTGAACAGCACGCGCACACCGGGGATCGCGATCAGGCGGTCGCGCAACGCGCGGGTGTTGCGCATCGAATGCGCGGCGACGCGCTGCAGTCCCTGCGGCCCCAGCAGCGCCATGTGGATGGTCGCCGCGGTGACCAGCAGACCCTGGTTGGTGCAGATATTGGAGGTGGCCTTGGCACGCCGGATATGCTGCTCGCGCGCCTGCAGGGTGAGCGCGAAGCCTGCGCGCCCGTCGACGTCGGTGGTGCGCCCGACAATGCGCCCGGGCATCTGGCGCACGAACTCCTGCTTGCAGGCGAGGATGCCGAAGTAGGGGCCGCCGGAACTCAGCGGCACACCGAGCGGCTGGCCGTCGCCGCAAGCGATGTCGGCACCGGTCGTCCCCCACTGACCGGGCGCCTTTAGCACCGCCAGCGCCAGCGGATTGACCACCGCGATCACCAGCGCGCCGAGCGCATGGGCCCAGTCGGTCAGCGCATCGACGTCCTCGAGCACGCCGAAGAAGTTGGGCTGCGGGATCACCAGCGCGGTGAAAGCGCCGAAATCCTGCGCCTTCAGCCACGCCGGATCGAGCGCGCCCCCGCGCGCGGCGACCTCGAGTTCGATCACCTCGATACCCTGCAGGCCGACGATGGTCCGCAGCGTCTTGCGGTAGGCCGGATGCACGCTGTCGGGCACCAGCACACGGCGCGGACCCTTCCTGGCGCAGCGCTCGGCCATCAGCACGGCCTCGGCGACCGCGGTCGCACCGTCATACAGCGAGGCATTGCTGACGTCGAGCCCGGTCAGCCGCGTCATCATCGTCTGGTATTCGTAGATCAGCTGCAGCGTGCCCTGGCTTGCCTCGGCCTGGTAAGGCGTATAGGCCGAGTAGAACTCGCCGCGGGTGACGATCGGCCAAACCGCAGCCGGGATGTGGTGCTCGTAGGCGCCGGCACCGGCGAAATTGAGCGGCGTGCCATCCCGCGCCGCGCGTTCCCGCATCAGCCGCGTGGCGTCCATCTCCGACAGGCCCGGCGGCACCTGTCTGAGCGCATCGATGCGCAGGGTCGCGGGAATCTCGTCGAACAGGTCCTCGATGTCGGCGACGCCGATGGTCTTGAGCATCGCGCGGACGTCGGCTTCGGTGTGCGGAATGAACGGCATGGGGCGGCAGTCGTTAGTGAGGAGCGGGAAGGGGAAGTGAGGGGGCGGGAGCTGGCGGCAAGGAACAGAAAAAAGCTAGCTGTGATCCTGAGGGCACAGCCCGAAGGCTCTGGCCAGCAACGGGCGCGGGACGAGGGCCATCGGCAGCAGACCTCCATGCGCCGGCGCCCCCGGCCACATCTTCCCTGGCGTGGCGTTCGTGGGCGGGCAGCGCCCCGCTCTTTCGCTTCGCTGCGGATGCCCGCCTGCTCTCCCCACTCCCGGCGCCCTGCGTCTAGTGCTCTTCGCTGTCGAGCAGTTCGGCGTAGGCGTCGGGGTCGAGCAGATCCTCAAGCTCGTCCTTGTTGGACGGCCGCACGGCGAAGATCCAGCCCTCGCCGTAGGCATCCTCGTTGATCGTCTCGGGCTTGTCGCCGAGCGCCGCGTTGACTTCGACCACCTCGCCGGACACCGGCGCGTAGACGTCCGACGCCGCCTTGACCGACTCGACCACCGCGCACGCGTTGCCGGCCTGCACGCTGTCGCCCACGGTGGGCAGCTCGACGTAGACGAGATCGCCGAGCAGGCCCTGGGCGTGATCGGAAATGCCGACGCGGATCAGGCCGTCGTCTTCGACGCGGGCCCACTCGTGGGACTTCATGAATTTGAGGTCGCCCGGAATCTCGCTCATGACTTCAATCCTGTGCAGGTCGCCCGGTCATTCTAACCAAGGCCGTGGGTGAATGCGGCGTGTGCGGCGTTGCGGCTCAAATGCCGGGACAGGCCCGGCCGTCGCGCACGAAGGGGTATTTGACCACGCGCACCGGCAGCTCGCGGCCGCGGATGTCAACGCGCACGGCGCCCGGATCCCCGGCAGGAACGCGTGCGAAGGCAATCGCCTTGCCCAGCGTCGGCGAGTAGGTCCCGGAGAGGATCTCGCCCTCGCCTTGCGCCGTCAGCACCTTCTGGCCATGGCGCAGCACGCCCTTGTCGTCCAGAACCAGCCCGACCAGCTGTCGCGGCACGCCGGCGTCCCGCTGCGCCTCCAGCACGGCACGTCCGGTGAAATCGCGGTCAGCGTCCAGCGCCACGGTCCAGGCCAGGCCGGCCTCATAGGGCGTGACCGTCTCGTCCATGTCCTGGCCGTAGAGATTCATGCCGGCCTCGAGACGCAGGGTATCGCGTGCGCCCAATCCGGCAGGAGCGACCCCGCCCTCGCGCAGCCGGTTCCAGAAGGCCACCGCGGTGGTCCCGGGAACCATGATCTCGAAGCCGTCCTCGCCGGTGTAGCCGGTGCGGGCGATGAACAGCCCGTCGCCCTCGCAGGCGGCGAACTTGCCGAGCGCACCGGCAGCGGCGCGCGCAGCCGGCGACAGCAGCGCCAGCACCCTGGCACGCGCCTGCGGTCCCTGCACGGCGATCATCGCGAGATCGCGGCGTTCGCCCAGGCTCACGCCGAACGGCACTGCCTGCGCGGCGATCCAGGCCATGTCCTTGTCGCGCGTCGCGGCGTTGACCACGATGCGGAAAAATTCCTCGTCGAGGTAATAAACGATCAGATCGTCGATCACCCCGCCTTCGGCGTTGAGCATGCAGGTGTAGAGCGCCTTGCCGGATACCTTGAGCTTGTCGACGCTGTTGGCGACCAGCCGGCGCAGGAACGGCCGCACCCCGGTTCCGCGCAGATCGACCACGGTCATGTGCGAGACGTCGAACATGCCCGCATCGCGGCGCACGGCGTGATGCTCCTCGATCTGCGAGCCGTAATTGAGCGGCATGTCCCAACCGCCGAAATCCACCATCTTCGCGCCGAGTGCGCGATGGGTGGCGTTGAGGATCGTGCTCTTGCTCATGGATGAGTCCGTGGCGGTGAGGCGGGCATTATCCGCTGCCCGAGTGCGCTCACCAAGCGCTGCGGCGCGGCTCGCCCAGGCCGCCGACCACACGCTTCTGCACGTCATCGCAACAGGCAGCTGGTAGCCTTGGAGCATGGATCAGGCAGGCGCCCAGGGCCGCGTCGAATTGTCTGCAGCGCCGGATGGCACCGCCACGGTGCGCATCACCGGCTCCTGGACGCTGCAGCATTTCGCCGAGATCGAACGCTCGATACAGCCGGTCAGGGTCGCGCTGCCGGCACAGGCTCGACTCGACCTCGACGGACTGGGTGCCCTGGATACCGCCGGCGCCGGCCTGCTCAGCGTGCTGCTGGGACCGGAGCGCCTGCACGCAATGCTGGATGCCCTGCCCGATCTCGCGCCGGAGCGACGCGCCCTGCTCGAAACCGTCGGCGGCGCGGTACACGACATCTTCGCGCATCCGCCGACGCCACCGAGCAATCACGGTTTCATCGACCTGCTCGCGCAGACCGGCCGCGCGGTGCAGGCGATCTGGTGCCAGTCCCGCCTGCTGCTCGGCTTCGTCGGACTGACCCTGGAGACCCTCGCGCGTAACCTGCTGCGGCCGCACCGCTGGCGCATGGCCGCACTGGTGAAGCAGATCGAGCAGACCACGCTCGACGCGCTGCCGATCGTTTCACTGCTGTCGTTCATGGTCGGCGCGGTGATCGCCTTCCTCGGCGCGACCGTGCTCAGGGACTACGGCGCCAGCGTGTTCACCGTGGACCTGGTGTCGTTCGCCTTCCTGCGCGAGTTCGGCGTGCTGCTGGCGGCGATCCTGCTGGCCGGACGCACTGCCAGCGCGTTTACCGCCCAGCTCGGCGCGATGCAGGCACACGAGGAAATCGACGCCATCCGCACGCTGGGGCTGGACCCGATCGAGGTGCTGGTGCTGCCGCGCGTGCTGGCGCTGATGCTGGGCCTGCCGATGCTGACCTTCGTGGCAATGCTCGCGGGCATCCTCGGGGGCGCGCTGGTGTGCGTGCTGGCGATCGGCATCCCGCCGGCGATGTTCCTGTCGCTGTTCCACGCCGACACACCGCTGCGCTACTTCTGGGTGGGCATGAGCAAGGCGCCGGTGCTGGCATTCCTGATTGCGATCATCGGCTGTCTCGAGGGCTTCAAGGTCACCGGCAGCGCCGAGTCGGTGGGCGAGCGCACCACCTCCAGCGTGGTGCAGGCGATCTTCGTGGTGATTCTGGTCGATGCGCTGGCGGCGCTGTTTTTCATGGAGATGGGCTGGTGAGCGCGATCCCCGCCGTGACCGCGCCCGCTGCCGCGCCGGTCATCACGGTGCAGGACATGACCACCCGGTTCGGCACGCAGACGGTCCACGAGCACCTCGACCTCGACGTGCCACGGGGCGTCATCCTCGGCGTGGTCGGCGGCTCCGGCACCGGCAAATCGGTGCTGCTGCGCACGATCATCGGGCTGCGCCGGCCCGATGCGGGCCGCGTCTGTGTGCTGGGCGAGGACGTCTATGCGACGCCGGCGGCGCAGCGCATTGCGGTCGAGCGTCGCATCGGTGTGCTGTTCCAGGACGGAGCGCTGTTCTCCTCGATGACCGTGACCGAGAACATTTGCGTGCCGTTGCTCGAACACACCACGCTCGGCCAGCGCGATGCGCGTCGGCTGGCGACACTGAAGATCGCCCTCGCCGGACTGCCGCAGGACGCGCGCGACAAGTACCCTTCGGAACTGTCCGGCGGCATGCGCAAGCGCGTCGCGCTGGCGCGTGCGCTGGCGCTGGACCCCGAGATCCTCTTCCTCGACGAGCCGACTTCGGGCCTGGATCCGATCACCGCCGCCGGCTTCGATCGTCTGCTGCGCACCCTGCGCGACGCGCTGGGACTGACGGTCTACATGAACACCCACGATCTCGATTCGATCCACGCCGTCTGCGACCGTGTCGCCGTTCTGGCTGACCGCCGTGTACTGGTTGCGGCCGACCTGGCCACGGTCGAGCGCTACGATCATCCCTGGGTACGGGATTACTTTCGCGGCCCGCGCGGACGCGCCGCCGGCGCGGCCTACGCCGAAACCGCTCCGGAGGTCTGAGATGGAAACCCGCGCGCATCACGTGCTGATCGGCGCCTTCACCCTGGTGGTGGTGCTGGCCGCTCTGCTGTTCGTGCTTTGGCTGGGCAAGTCCAGTGTCGATCACGCCTACAGCTACTACGACGTGGTCTTCAACGAATCGGTTACCGGACTCTCCAAGGGCGGCATGGTGCAATACAACGGCATCAAGGTCGGCCAGGTCGCCGAACTGAAGCTGGACCCGCGCGATCCGCGCAAGGTGATCGCGCGCATCCAGGTCGAGGGGGACACACCGGTCAAGCAGGACACCCGCGCCAGGCTCGGCCTGCTGGGCCTGACCGGGATCGCCTTCATCCAGCTCAGCGGCGGCTCGCCCGGCAGTCCGCCGCTGCGCTCCCGCGACGACGGGCATGTGCCGGTGATTGTTGCCGACAACTCCGAGTTGTCCAAGCTGCTCAATTCCAGCGCGGACATCGCCACCAGCGCCAACGAGATCCTGCAGCGCATCGAAACCCTGCTTTCCGAGCGGAACGTGGCACATATCAGCGCCACGCTCAGGCATCTTGATGAAACCACGTCGGCGATCGCTGGCGAGCGCACGCAGATGCAGCAGGCGATCGTGCAGCTCGCCGCCTCGAGTGCCAAGCTTAACGACGCGCTGACCAGGGTCGATCATCTCGCCGCCAGTACCGATGCACTGGTCAACGACCAGGGCCGTGCCACGCTCGACAGCGCGCGTGCCAGTCTGGCCTCGTTCCAGCAGATGAGCGCCCAGTTGCAGTCGCTGATCGCGGAGAATCGCGGCGCCCTGGCCGCCGGCAGCCAGGGCGCGGCTGAACTCGGCCCGACGCTGCGCCAGCTGCAGGACACGCTGCGCAGCATCAACGCTCTCAGCGAGCGTCTGCAGCACGCCCCCGCGGCCTACCTGCTCGGTCGCGACGCACCCAAGGAGTACCAGCCGCGATGAAACGCCTGCCCCTGTTGCTCGTGGCGCTGCTGAGCGGCTGCGCGTCGCTGATCGCGCCGCCCGGCCACGAAGACGTGTTCCTGTTGCCCGCAGCGCCTGCTCCGACGCAGATGGCGACAGCCGTACCGCTGCCGTGGTCGCTGACGCTGACGACGCCGTCCGCGTCCGGGCCCCTGGCCAGTCGCGCGCTGCTGGTCAGCCCGCAGCCGGATCAGGTGCAGGTGTATGCAGGCGCACGCTGGGCCGAGCCGCCACCGACGCTGTTGCGGCAACGCCTGGTTGCCGCATTCGCCGCCGACGGACGCGTGCCGCGCGTGGTGCCGGACAGCGTTGGCGCGCTGACGCGCTACACGCTGAGCAGCGATCTCGACGATTTTCGTGTGCTCGTCAGCGGCGGACAGGCGCGGGTACGCGTCATGCTGACCGTGCGCCTGCTCGACAACCCTACCCGCCAGCTGCTGGCGCAGCGGTCCTTCACGATCGAGGAGCCCGCCGCCGGCCGCAACGCGCCGCAGGTGGTCGCTGCCTTCGGCGCAGCGTGCAACCGGCTCGCGCCGCAGGTGGTGGACTGGACGATCGCCAGCGCCGGCGCGCCGGCCCCCGTTGCTCACTGATCCGCCGCGCACGCGCCGGCAGGCATTGCCCAGCATGGCGGATGGCTGCGCGTGGCCGGGCCTGCACGGACTGGCTCGCGAGCGCTCTCCGCGCACGCCGCGGCCAGCCGGCGTTGCAACCTCTCAGAGGTTGTATCCGCGCTCGTCATGCAGGGCGAGATCGAGGCCCTCGGTCTCGGCCTCGGCGCCGACGCGCAGCGGCACGATGCGGCCGACCAGCCAAAGCAACGCCGCGCTCATCAGCGCCCCGTAAGCCAGCACCACGATCACGCCCAGCGCCTGCCGGCCGACCTGGTCGAGCACGCTGACGCCCGCGGCCAGGCCCGTGCCGCCCAGCGTGGCATCGACGAACACCCCGGTCAGCAGCGCACCGATGATCCCTCCGATGCCGTGCACGCCGAACACGTCCAGCGCATCGTCGTAGCCGAAGCGGCGCTTCAGCCGCGACGAGGCGAAAAAGCACACCACGCCGGCGACGGCACCGATCGCGATCGCGCCCAGCGGCCCGCAGGTGCCGGCCGCCGGCGTGATCGCCACCAGGCCGGCCACCGCACCCGAGGCGATGCCGAGCACCGAGGGCTTGCGGTGCGTCCACCATTCCACGCCCATCCATGCCAGCGCCGCGGCCGCGGCGGCGATGTGCGTGACCAGCAGCGCCATCCCGGCGATGCCGTCGGCGCCCAGTTCGGAGCCGGCATTGAAGCCGAACCAGCCCACCCATACCAGCGCCGCACCGGTGACGGTGTAGCCGAGGTTGTGCGGCGGCATCGGCTGCTGCGGCCAGCCGCGGCGGCGTCCGACCATCAGGCAGGCGACCAGGCCGGCGATGCCGGCGTTGATGTGCACCACGGTGCCGCCAGCGAAATCGAGCACGCCGTGATCGGCCAGGAACGCACCCGGCCCGCCCCAGACCATGTGCGCCACCGGCAGGTACACCAGGGTGAACCAGCCGGCGACGAACAGCAGCAGCGCCGAGAAGCGCATGCGCTCGGCGAAGGCGCCCACGATCAACGCCGGGGTGATCACCGCGAAGGTCATCTGGAAGGCCGCATAGACCGTCTCGGGAATGCCGCCGACCAGCGCCGATCGCCCGACCGCAACCAATCCGGCCTTGCCCAGACCACCGATGAAAGCGTGCAGGCCGACCGTGCCGGGCACCATGCCGGTGCTGTCGAAGGCGAGGCTGTAGCCGTACAGCACCCACAGCACGCTGACCAGCGCGACGATGGCCAGGCATTGCGCCATCACCGACAGCACGTTCTTGGCGCGCACCATGCCGGCGTAGAACAGCGCCAGGCCGGGCAGCGTCATCAGCAGCACCAGCGCGGTCGAGGTCAGCATCCACGCCGTATCGCCGCGATCGAGTGTGCCCGGCGCGGCCTGCGCTGCGCCGGGCAGCAGGGCGATCGCGGCGATCGCCAGCGCGGGAAGTCGGCGACGGCGGCGAGCGGTGGTGGGCATGACGGCATCCCCGGTGCGGAGGCCCGAGCATGCCGCATTTGCACCGGTTGATCACTCGCGGCGGTCATGGTCTTGTCGACGGCCGGATCAGCCCTGCGCAACCGACGCCCACCGGGCCGATTCGCGCACGCCGTGGACGTGGCGGAAGGTGAGGTTGATCCGCGGCGCGACCGCCGCCCGCGTTTTCGGCAGATCATGGCGGTAGAGACGTTGGGTCGCCCCGGCCATCAGCAGCAGGCTGCCGTGCGCCAGTTCCAGCTCGACTCCCGCGCCGCCGTCACGCGCGCGCAAGCGGAAGCGCCGCGCACCGCCCAGACTGATGCTCGCGATCAAGGGCTCGGCGCCCAGCTCGGGCTCGTCATCGCTGTGCCAGCCCATCGAATCGCGGCCGTCGCGATAGAGATTGGCAAGCACGCTGTTGAAGCGTGCTGCGCAGGCGATTTCCAGGCGCGCGCGCAGGGTCGCCAGTGCCGGCGGCCACGGGCGCGGCTCGAAACGCACGCGCGAATAGGTATAGGCCGCACCGGGATCGCCGATCCAGCACGACAGTCGTGGCGCGTCGATCTCGCGCCCGAACAGACGCAGGCGATGCCGCTCCCAGGGAATCGACGAGGCCAGCGCTGCGAACAGCGCATCGGCCGCGGCCACCGGCAGCCAGTCCGCCCGATAACGCAACTGCGCTCCGGGCAGCGGGAGCGTCGTGGCGGTCAGGGACGTACGGGCTGCTGGGCTCATGGCGATCCTGGCGCGCGGTCAGCGGGCGGCGCTGCGATCATGCCTCCGATGTGCATGCACTGACGCATGGCCGGTATCCGATCCGCAGCGATCACGGAACGAGCTTCGCTGCCAGGAGGTGAACATCACGCCCGCGACGGCTTTTCGTCCGCACAGGTGCCGGGCCACCCCTGCCGCCGCGAACGCGGCGACAGGGGTGTCGGAAGAGGAGGAGCCGGCCCGTAAGCCGGGTTCTGTTCTAGACAGTCATTCCTCTAGGCCCGCCGTCACCGGCGGGCTCCAGCAGCCAACCCGGGAGCGACGCGGGCCACGCCATGGCTCCCCTATTTGGCCTTGCTCCAGGTGGGGTTTGCCGTGCCGCGTGGCGTTGTCCCCACGCGCGGTGCGCTCTTACCGCACCGTTTCACCCTTGCCTGATCCCCTTGCGGGGCCATCGGCGGTCTGTTCTCTGTTGCACTGTCCGTCGGCTCGCGCCGCCCAGG
>JAJYDI010000072.1 GCA_021777635.1 Pseudomonadota bacterium | reverse complement strand
CATCGGCGCGGGCGCGACCGCAACGCGCAGCGCGGGTGCCGCCGACGGCACGGCGGGTGCGGCGGGCGCGGCGGGCGCCACGGTTGCCCTTGCCGCATGCACGGCGGCGGCGGGACGCACGACCACACGCGACTGCGGCGCATGCTCCATGCGTCGTGGCGGCGCCGCATGCACGACCACCGGCGACGCGACCGGTGCTGCCGCCGGCGTGGCCGACCGGTCGCTCAAGCGGATCAGGACATGTTCGAAAAAGCTGTCATTGAAGCGAATGTCGGCCGCAGGGTCGGCCGCATGGATGGCCTTGGCGATGCGTGCCTGCCAGTAACTGGGCGCGTTGACGACCAGTACCTTGTGCTCGCTCGCCGCTTCGCGCGCCATTTGCGCGAGCTGTGCGTCCGCCTTGCCCGCCGTCAGCTGACGACCGGGGATCAGAATGTCCTGGGCATGAACTGCGCCGCTCGCAGCCAGCAGAATCATCAAAAGCAGCCGCTTGTACATGGGAACTCCGTTTGCATGGGGGATGACGTGCGCCACGCCCTGTTTCGGGAATCGCCGCCGCGAGCCGCATGCTGGGGGCATCGGCACGCCATCGGCGATCAGGGCATCGCGCTGCTTGAACGCTGTCGACGGATGCAGCCCGCCGGCAGCCGGGAAACCTCAGCCTCCGGATGACCCGCCGTCGTGAACGCCGCCACGGGTCAGGGCCAGCGGGTCGAGCAACGCCTCGATCTGCTTGCGCGGCAGGCCCGTAGTTTCGAGCGCGACATCGAGGATCGGCCGCTTTTCCTTGTAGGCCTTTTTCGCGGTGGCGGCGCCTTTCTCGTAACCGATCAGCGGATTGAGTGCGGTGACCAGGATCGGGTTCCTGGCCAGTGCCTCATCGATGCGAGCGCGGTTGACCCTGAATCCGCCGATGGCACGATCCGCCAGCAGACGCGAGGCATTGGCCAGCATCGCGATCGATTGCAGCAGGTTGTGCGCGATCAGCGGCAGCATGACATTGAGCTGGAAGTTGCCTGACTGACCGCCGATCGTGATCGCGGCATCGTTGCCGATCACCTGCGCGCAGACCATGGCCATGGCCTCGGGGATCACCGGGTTGACCTTGCCCGGCATGATCGAGGATCCCGGCTGCAACGCGGGCAACTCGATTTCGCCGAGGCCGGCCAGCGGCCCGGAGTTCATCCAGCGCAGATCGTTGCTGATCTTCATCAGCGCGCAGGCCAGCGTCTTGAGCTGGCCGGACAACTCGACCGCCGAATCCTGAGCGGACATGCCTTCGAAGTAATTGCCCGCCGATACGAACTTCACCCTGGTCATGCGCGACAGCTCGGCGGCGACCCGCGGGCCGAAGCCGGCATCCGCGTTGATGCCGGTACCGACCGCAGTGCCGCCCTGCGGCAGGCGGCGCATCCGCTGGAGGCAGTCGGCGATGCGCTCCTCGGCCGCGCGGATCTGCGCCGCCCAGCCCGACAGCTCCTGGCCGAACGTCACCGGCATGGCGTCCATCAGATGCGTGCGCCCGGTCTTGACCACTTTCCGCAGCTCCCGCGCGCGACGTTCGATGGTCTTGCGCAGGTGCGCCAGCGCCGGCAGCAGATCCTCGTGGGCGCCCAGCGTCGCGCTGACGTGGATCGCGGTCGGAATCACGTCGTTGGAGCTCTGGCTCATGTTGACGTGATCGTTGGGATGCACTTTCGTGCCGCTGCGGGCCACGAGGTGCGCGATGACCTCGTTGGCGTTCATGTTGCTGCTGGTGCCGGAACCGGTCTGGAACACGTCGATCGGAAAGTGGGCGTCGAACTCGCCGGCAGCGACGCGCTCGGCCGCTTTGCGAATCGCCTTGGCCAAAGGCTTCTTCAGCGGGCCGAGGTCGGCATTCGCCTGCGCCGCGGCCGACTTGATCAGGCCCAGCGCGCGAATGAAACCGCGCGGCATGTGCAGGCCGGAGATCGGGAAATTGTCGACGGCACGCTGCGTCTGCGCGCCCCACAACGCCTCGGCGGGCACCTTCAGTTCGCCCATGCTGTCGTGTTCGGTGCGAGACGTGCTCATGCGGGGGTCCTGTCGAGGGGGGGCGGAACAGCTCGCAATTATAGCCCCGGTGTAGAATTCATGGCCCTTGCCGGCCGTACGGATGCCATGGACCACTCTGCCCTCGTCGCCCTGTCACCGCTCGATGGCCGATATGCCGCGAAGGCGGCGCCGCTGCGCCCGATCTTCAGCGAGCACGGTCTGATGCATCGTCGCGTGCAGGTCGAAATCGCCTGGCTGCTGGCGCTGGCCGATCATCCGGGGATCAACGAGCTGCCGGCTTTCGGCAACGACCAGCGCGCGGCCCTGCTGGCCATCGGCGAATCGTTTCGTGTCGACGACAGCGCGCGCATCAAGACGATCGAACGCGGCACCAATCACGACGTCAAGGCGGTCGAATACTTCATCAAGGAGCGCATGGGCGACGAGACGGTGCTGGCCAGAGCCCGCGAGTTCGTGCACTTTGCCTGCACCAGTGAAGACATCAACAACCTGGCCTATGCGCTGATGCTGCGCGACGCACGGGCGGATGTCCTGCTGCCGGCGTTGGACGCGGTGGGCGTGCGCCTGCGCGATCTGGCCCATGCGCATGCGGAGCTGCCGATGCTCGCGCGCACGCACGGCCAGACCGCCTCGCCCACCACGCTCGGCAAGGAGTTCGCCAACGTCGTCGCACGGCTCGATCGCCAGCGCGCGCTGTTCGCCGCCATCCCCATCCCCGGCAAGATCAACGGGGCGGTCGGCAACTACAACGCGCACGCGATCACCTATCCCGAGGTGGACTGGCAGGAGCTCGCGCGCGGCTTCGTCGAGAACCTCGGCCTGCACTGGAATCCCTACACCACGCAGATCGAGCCGCACGACGGTATCGCCGAATACTGCGATGCGATGCGCCGCGCCAACACGGTGCTGATCGATCTCGCCCGCGACGTCTGGGGCTACATCGCGCTGGGCTATTTCCGACAGACCCTGCAGGCCGGCGAGGTCGGCTCCTCGACGATGCCCCACAAGGTCAACCCGATCGACTTCGAGAATGCCGAGGGCAACCTCGGCCTCGCCAACGCCCTGCTCGGCCACTTCGCCGACAAACTGCCGATCAGCCGCTGGCAGCGCGACCTCTCGGACTCCACCGTGCTGCGAACCCTGGGTACCGCCTTCGGCTACACCCTGGTTGCGCTGGAATCGCTGCAAAAGGGGCTGGGCAAGTTGCAGGTCGTACCCGAGCGCCTCGCCGCCGACCTCGACGCCAACTGGGAAGTGCTGGCCGAAGCCGTGCAGTCCGTGATGCGTCGCCATGGCCTGCCCGAGCCCTACGAGCAGCTCAAGGCGCTGACGCGTGGTCAGGGCATCAGCCGCGAAACGATGCAGGCGTTCATCGCCGGCCTCGCGCTGCCGGACCCGCTCAAGCGGCGGCTGCTGGCGCTGACGCCGGCGGGCTATACCGGCCTCGCAGCCGAACTGGCACGCGGGATCTGACGTGGGCGGCAAGGCGCTCGAGGTTCACGCCCGGCGTGACCTACCGCTGGGCATGCCGCCAGCGCGCTTTCTTCGCGATTACTGGCAAAAGCGACCGCTGCTGATCCGCGGCGCCGGCACCGGGTTCAGGCTGCCGCTGAGTCCGGAGGATCTGGCCGGAATCGCCTGCGAGGACGGGGCACTGGCGCGTCTGGTGCTGCATGACATCGACACCGGCCGCTGGCGCCTGGAAACCGGGCCGTTCCCCGAGAGCCGCTTCGCCAGCCTGCCCCGCTCGCACTGGACCCTGCTGGTGCAGGATGTCGACAAATGGGATGTCGACGTGGCCGCCCTGCGCGACGCCTTCGCCTTTCTGCCGCAGTGGCGCATTGACGACGTGATGGTCAGCTATGCCAGCGACGGCGGCGGCGTGGGGCCGCACAGCGACCAGTACGACGTGTTCCTGCTGCAGGCACTGGGCATTCGTCAGTGGCGCATCAGTACCGACCGCAAGGCGCCGCAGGCGCTGCGCGACGACGTGGAACTGAAGATGCTCGCCCGCTTCAGCGCCACCCACGCTTGGCGACTCGAGCCCGGCGACATGCTCTACCTGCCGCCCGGCGTTGCCCATGACGGCATCGCCGAAGGCGACTGCTTGACGTTCTCGATTGGCATGCGCGCGCCGGCGCAATCCGAGCTGCTGCTCGATCTTGCCGAGCATCTCGCCGAACAAATGCCCGAAACGCGGCGTTACGGCGATCCCGACCTGGCCCCGGCGCGCCGCGCCGGCGAAATCGATGCCGCATCGCTGGCACGCGTGCGCCAGACACTGGGCCCGCTGGCTGCCACGCTGCCGACGCCCGAACTGGCCGACTGGTTCGGCCGCTTCATCACGCGCTATCGCGCCGCGCAAATGGCCTCACCGCCGCCGCGACCGACCACGTCCGCGGCCTTCGACGCCGCGCTGAGAGCCCACCGGCCGTTGCTGCGGCACCCCTGGAGCCGCTGTGCCTGGTCGCGCCGCGGGCGTGCCGCGACCCTGTACGTCGCGGGGCGAGCGCTGCCTTGCTCGCAAGCGGCAGCCGTGATCGTGTGCGGATCCGCCACGATACCCGCGGTCGCCGCAAGGCGACTGCCGGCAAGCGATCGGCAGCAGCTGTGCGATCTGCTCAACGACGGCCATCTGCGCTTTGGTTCCAGACCGAGGGGATCGCAATGATCGACGGCTCCTTCTTTCTCGAGCCGGCGCGCTGGGAGACCGGCCAAGCCGACCTCAAGGCAGTGCGGATGGCGGTGTTCGTGCTCGAACAGGCCATCCCCGAAAGCGACGAATGGGATGCGCTGGATGCTCGCTCGCAACATCTGCTGGCACGCGATGCGACCGGCCGTGCCATCGGCTGCGGCCGGCTGACGCCCGATCGCACCATCGGCCGCATGGCGGTCCTGCGCGACTGGCGCGGCCGCGGCGTCGGCGCGGCGCTCCTGCGATCGCTGATCGAACAGGCACGCGCATCGGGCTGGCCGGAAGCCGTACTGCATGCCCAGGTGCAGGCGATGCCCTTCTATGCGCAGCAGGGCTTCGCGCCCTTCGGCGATGTCTACGATGAATGCGGCATCCCGCACCAGCGCATGCGTCTGATCCTCACGGCGCCCGAGCCGCCGCCCATGCAGCGCGGCGTCACCACGGCGCGACCGGCGGCGCGCCTGCTCGAGACATCCAGCCGCGACGAGATCATCGCCGCGGTACTCGCCCTGCTCGGCGACGCCCGGCACACGATGGCGTTTTACACCCGCGAACTCGACCCCGGACTGCTCGACGCCGATCCGGTCCTGGAGGCACTGCGCGAACTGGCCCTGCGCGGGCGCGGCGCCGAATTGCGGCTGCTGGTGCAAGAGCCGCTGGGGGCCCTGCGCGAGGGTCATCGCCTGATCGCGCTGGCGCAACGCCTGCCCAGCGTGATCCGGCTGCGCGTGCCGATCGAGGACAATGACCGCCAGTACGCCGCCGCGTTTGCACTCAACGATGTCGGCGGTTACCTGCTGCGTCCGCTCGGCAACCGCTACGAAGGCCAGGGCAATACCTGCGACCCCGGCCGGCAGGCGCAGCTGCTGCGCTACTTCGAACAGGTCTGGGAACGCTCGCAACCCGCCGCCGTACTGCGACCGCTGGAGCTTTGACCGCCGTCGCCATCGCCGCCTCGAGGGCACCCGCTGCGGCGCGGCGCAATTGCCGCGCCGCAGCAGGCAACGGCTATAATTCAAAGGCTTTCCCGCCGCGATGGCCGGAACGCCGCCTCCGGGCGCGCGCGTGGCGCGCCCCATGCTGTCCCCGGTAACGACGTGAGCGCCCATCTGATCCGCGAGTTTTTCGAATCGTCCCCGATCGCCGGCGGCAATGCCGCCTATGTCGAGGCGCTGTACGAGGCGTGGCTGGCCGACGCCACGTCCGTCACGCCGGAATGGCGCAGCTATTTCAATACCTTGAAGGGTCGCGAAGCCGGCGATGTGCCGCACGCGCAGGTCATCGCCCGCATCGAGTCCGCGCAGCGCCCGAACGGCCACGCGCCGGTCGCCGCACCCATCGATGACGCGCATGCGCGCAAGCAGGCCGCGGTGCTGCGGCTGCTGACGGCCTTTCGTTCGCGCGGCCACCTGGCCGCCGATCTCGATCCGCTGGGTCTCGCGGCCCGGCACGCGGCGCCGGATCTCGAGCTGGCTTTCCACGGCCTGTCGGCAGCCGATCTCGACACCGAGTTCGACACCGGCACCTACGCCGCGGCGACGCGCCTCCGGCTTGAGGATCTGGTCGCCCGCCTGAAGACGACCTATACCGGCAGCATCGGCGCCGAGTTCATGCATATCAGCGACGCCGAGCAGCGGCGCTGGCTCTATTCGCGCCTGGAGCAGGCCGACGGTCGCGCCGGCCTCGGCCGCGACGAACAGATCCGGGTACTGGAGAAGCTCACCGCCGCCGACGGACTCGAGCGCTACCTGCACACCCGCTACGTCGGGCAGAAGCGCTTCGCCCTAGAGGGCGGCGACAGCCTGATTCCGCTGCTCGACGAGGTGATCCGCCGCGGCGGAACGGCCGGCGTGCGGGAGTTCGTGATCGGCATGGCGCATCGCGGCCGTCTCAACGTGCTGGTCAATACCCTGGGCAAGGCGCCGAGCAAGCTGTTCGACGAATTCGAGGGCCGGTTCGACCACCCCGACGATCCGGCGCATTCCGGTGACGTCAAGTACCACCTCGGCTTCAGCGCTGACGTCGCGACGCCCGGCGGCGTGGTGCATCTGGCGCTGGCGTTCAACCCTTCGCACCTGGAGATCGTCAATCCGGTGGTCGCCGGCTCGGTGCGCGCGCGGCAGACGCGCCGCCACGACGACGGCGATGCCGTGGTTGCGGTACTGATCCACGGCGACGCAGCATTCGCCGGACAAGGGGTCGGCATGGAGCTGCTGAACATGTCGCAGGCGCGAGGTTTCGCCATCGGCGGCACGCTGCACGTCGTCATCAACAACCAGATCGGCTTCACCATTTCCGAACCGCACGACGCGCGCTCGACGCTGTACTGCACCGACCTCGCCAAGATGGTCAACGCGCCGGTGTTCCACGTCAACGGCGATGACCCCGAGGCCGTCCTGCTGGTGACGCGGCTGGCCTGCGACTTCCGCCGTGCCTTCAAGCGCGACGTGGTGATCGACCTGGTCTGCTATCGCCGCCTCGGCCACAACGAGGCCGACGAACCGGCCGCGACCCAGCCGCTGATGTACCAGGTGATCCGCGCGCGACCCACCGCGCGCGAGCTCTATGCGCAACACCTGATCGCGGCCGGCGTCCTCGATGCCGCCACCGCGCAGGCGATGGTCGACGGCTACCGCAGGAAACTCGAAGCCGGCGAGCCGGTCGCCGAACTGGTCGCCAACCCGCGCGAAGGACTGCTGGTGGACTGGAGCCGCTATCTCGGCGGCCGTCTCGACACGTCGGCCGCGACCGGCGTCGAGCGCAAGACACTGGCGGCACTGCTCGACATCATCCTCGACGTCGGCGCCATCAAGCTGCACCCGCGCGTGGCCAGGATCTACGACGATCGCCGCAGGATGGCATCGGGAGAGCTGCCGCTCGACTGGGGCTTCGCCGAGAATCTGGCCTACGCCAGCCTGATCCGCGACGGCTACGGACTGCGCCTGGTCGGCCAGGATTCGGCACGCGGCACCTTCTTCCATCGCCACGCCGTGCTGCACGACCAGGCCAGCGACGCCACCGTGATGCCGCTGGCCCGGGTGCGTGACGGCGCCGAGGTCGCTGTCGTGGACTCGTTGCTGTCGGAGGAGGCGGTGATGGCCTTCGAATACGGCTACGCCACGGCCGACCCCGACACGCTGGTGATCTGGGAGGGACAGTTCGGCGATTTCGCCAACGGCGCCCAGGTGGTGATCGACCAGTTCATCAGTTCGGGCGAGGCCAAGTGGGGGCGCCTGTGCGCGCTCACGCTGTTCCTGCCGCACGGCTACGAGGGCCAGGGCCCCGAGCATTCCTCGGCACGCCTGGAGCGCTACCTGCAGCTGTGCGCACTCGACAACATGCAGGTCTGCGTGCCGACCACCCCGGCCCAGGCGTTCCACATGATCCGCCGGCAGATGCTGCGGCCCTGCCGCAAGCCGCTGATCGTGATGACGCCGAAGTCGCTGCTGCGCCACAAGCTGGCGGTGTCGACGCTCGACGAGCTGGCCGGCGGCGGCTTCCAGCTGGTGATCGGCGACGCACGAGTCAAGAATCCGAAGAAGGTCCGCCGCGTCGTGCTGTGCTCGGGCAAGGTCTATTACGACCTGCTGGAAGCCGCCGACAAGCAAGCCCTGGCCGATGTCGCCCTGGTGCGCGTCGAGCAGCTGTACCCCTTCCCACGCGACGAAGTCCGCAACGAACTGGCGAAGTACGCGGCCGCGAAGGAAGTCATCTGGTGCCAGGAAGAGCCGATGAACCAGGGCGCCTGGTTCCAGATCCGCCATCACCTGCAAGCCTGCATTTCCGGCCGGCACCATCTGTCCTACGCCGGACGTGCACGCTCGCCGGCACCCGCCTGCGGGCATCTCGGAACGCACCAGGTCGAGCAGGCCGCACTGGTCGAGCAGGCGCTGGTCGCTCCGATCGCCGTCGACCACGCCGCCGAATGACCATCTCTTTCCGAACGCACTGACCGCACGCCCCCTCAAGGACGCTCTCCATGGCCATCGAAGTCAAAGTCCCGGTTCTTCCCGAGTCCGTATCCGACGCCACCATCGCCACCTGGCACAAGCAGCCGGGCGACGCGGTCAGGCGCGACGAGAACCTGGTGGATCTCGAAACCGACAAGGTGGTGCTGGAGGTCCCTTCGCCGGTGGATGGCGTGATCAAGCAGATCCTCAAGCAGACCGGCGACACCGTGACCAGCCAGGAGCTGCTCGCCGTGCTCGAGGCAGGCTCCGCGCAGGCCACCCCTGCGGCCGCGGCCGCAGGGAACGCGGGAGCGGGCGCCCCGGCCAAGGCAGCGCCGGCGGCCCGGTCCGAGACTCCGAAGCCGGCGGCCACAGCCAGAGTCGCGCCAGCCGCCGCCGGCGAGCCCTCGCCCGCCGCGCGCCGCGTCGCCGCCGAGAGCGGCGTCGACCCGGCACTGGTGCCCGGCAGCGGTCGCGATGGCCGCGTGATCAAGGAGGACGTGGTCGGCTTCGCCAAGGCGCCTGCTGCTGCCGTCACGGCATCGGCCATGCCGCGACCGCCGGGCTCGCGCGCCGAGGAACGCGTGGCGATGACGCGCATGCGCGCCAAGATCGCCGAGCGCCTGATGCAGTCGAAGAACTCCATCGCCATGCTGACCTCGTTCAACGAGATCAACCTCGCGCGTGTCGCCGCCCTGCGCAAGGAACTCGGCGAGCAGTTCGAAAAGACCTACGGCATCAAGCTCGGCTTCATGAGCTTCTTCGTCAAGGCCGCCTGCGAGGCACTCCGGCGTCGCCCGATCGTCAATGCCTCGGTCGACGGCAACGACGTCATCTACCATGGTTACCAGGACATCTCGGTGGCGGTGTCCACCGACAAGGGCCTGGTCACGCCGGTGCTGCGCGATGCGCAGGACATGGGCTTCGCCGATATCGAGAAGGCCATCGCCGGCTTCGCCAGAAAGGCGCGCGAGGGCGGCCTCACGCTGGAGGATCTGCAGGGCGGCACCTTCACCATCACCAACGGCGGCACCTTCGGGTCACTGTTCTCGACGCCTATCGTCAACCCGCCGCAGAGCGCGATCCTCGGCATGCATACCATCAAGGAACGCGCCATCGTCGAGAACGGCCAGGTGATCGCCGCGCCGATGATGTACGTGGCGATCAGCTATGACCACCGCATCATCGACGGCAAGGACGCGGTGCTGTTCCTGGTCGACATCAAGAATCAGCTCGAGAATCCGCAGCGCATGCTGCTCGGT
>JAJYDI010000071.1 GCA_021777635.1 Pseudomonadota bacterium | reverse complement strand
ATGCACTGCGCCGGTTGCAGATCGCCGTCGAGGTGCTCGACGGCCCCGCCGCCGAGGCGCTCGAGCCGGCGCTGGCCCCCGGTGTCGTCGGCGCCTTCCGGCACCCGGGCGATGCGTGCCTGCGCCCCGACCGCTACGGTGCGGAGCTGGCGCGATGCGTGACCGAGCAGGGCGGTGTGATCGAAGGGGGCGCGCATATCGAGGGCTTTCGGCTCGCCGCCGAACGCATCGCCGCGGTCGTCACGTCGCGCGGCGAGTTCAGCGGTGACCGCGTCGTGCTCGCCCTCGGCGCGTGGTCGCCGCTGACCGCGCGCGCGCTGGATCTGCGGCTGCCGATGCAACCCGGCAAGGGGTACTCGATCACTTGGCCGGCTCAGGCCGCCGCGCCGCGCATGCCCCTGGTGCTGAACGAGCGCAGAGTCTGCGTCACCGCCTGGGGCGACGGGTTCCGGATCGGCAGCACCATGGAGTTTTCGGGCTATGCCGAAGGCCTGAACCGGGTGCGCCTCGACGCGCTGACGCGCGGCGCGCGCGCCTACCTGCGGCACGTGCCGCAGACCCCGCCGCAGGAGGAGTGGTGGGGCTGGCGACCGATGTGCGTGGATGAACTGCCGCTGATCGGCCCCAGCACGCGCTGGAGCAATCTGATGCTGGCCACCGGTCACGGCATGCTTGGCGTAAGCATGTCGGCGGCGACCGGCGAACTGGTGGCGGCGCTGTCGACTGGCAAACAACCGCAACTGGATCCACGCCCCTACGCCCCGGCCCGCTTTGGTCTCTAGGCCCGGGGTCTCTAGGTCCGGCCGCGGCAGTCCGCGACGCAGCGCCGCATGCAATGGGCAAGCGTAGCGCCTAGGATGCGGTTCCGGTTCCGCGAGGGTCGCCGTCATGAAAGCGAACGTCGGTCGTCTGGATCGCATCGTGCGCATCGCCATCGGCCTCGTCCTGCTGTCGCTGATCGTGTTGCTGCCGGGTCCCGGGCGCTGGTGGGGCCTGCTCGGCGTGATCCCGCTCGCCACCGCCTCGCTCAGTTTCTGCCCGCTCTACAGCCTGCTCGGCATCAGCAGTTGCCCGCTGCGCAAGACCTGAGACGCTGTCCGTGACCGGATACACCCTGCGCCGGGGCCGGATCCCGCTGCTGCTCAGCCTGCCGCACGACGGCACCGCGTTGCCGCCGGACGTGGCCGCGACGCTGACGGACTCGGCGCGCACGCTGCCCGACACCGACTGGCTGGTCGGCCGGCTGTACGCGTTTGCGGACGATCTTGGCGCCAGCGTGCTGACGCCGCGCTGGTCGCGCTACGTGGTCGATCTCAATCGCCCTCCGGACGGTGCATCGCTGTATCCGGGCCATTTCGAGACCGGGATCTGCCCGCTGCGCAGCTTCTCCGGCGCGCCGATCCATCGCGAAGGCGCCGCACCCGATGCCGCCGCGATCGCCGCGCGCGTCGAGGCCTACTGGCAGCCCTACCATGCCGCTCTCGCCGCCGAGCTCGAACGCTTGCGCGCCGACCACAACCGCGTCGTGCTGTGGGATGGCCACTCCATTCGCGGCGAGCTGCCGCAGCTGTTCCCGGGCACGTTGCCCGACCTGAATCTGGGCACCGCGGACGGCGCCAGCTGCGGCTCCGGCCTGGCCCTGGCGCTGGCACATGCGCTCGGCGCGCAGTCGGCCTATACCTTTGCCATCAATGGCCGCTTCAAGGGCGGCTACATCACCCGACACTACGGGCGTCCCGACCAGGGCATTCATGCGGTCCAGTTGGAGCTGGCGCAGCGCACCTATCTCGACGAGGCGACGGCGCACTGGGACGCCGCCCGCGCCACGGCCCTGCAGGGCCTGTTGCGGCGGTTGCTGGAAACTGCGTTGGCGGCGCTGTGACGGCCCGAACAGCGCCCGGGGGATTGCTGAACAGCCGCACGCGCACGGCCGCGCGCGTTCAGCTGCGGGAAGGGCGGCGCGGGGCAGTGTTCATGCGCCGCATCGCCGATGGCCATCCGGCCTGGTATGCGGCCCAACCTTTCATCACGAGGTGAGTTCCATGCGCAAGATCGCGATCACGACCCTGCTGGCGGGTGGGCTGTTGCTGTCGGCGGGCGCCTTCGCCCAAGGTGCGGCGCAGTCCGAGCCGGCCAAGCCGGCGTCGGTTCATGCCATGAAGCACGCAATGAAGCACGAAATGAAGCATGAAACCAAGCGCCACGAAATGATGGAGTCAAAGCACAAGGAAATGATGGAGAAGAAGCACGAGAAAAAGATGGATATGAAGCACGAGAAAAAGATGGGCCACAAAAAGGCGTGGCATTCCAAGAAAGCGGCGCACCATGTCGCCAAGAAGGCTCCGCATCACGAAATGAAGAAGGCCGAGCCGGCGAAAGCCAAGAGTGGCGGCTGAGCACGGCGTAACGCAGCAGCAATCGGCAACCCCGGCCGGATGCTCGGCCGGGGTTTTTGTTTCGCGTTTAGCTCACTGGTTGACCGACTGAATCTGGTCGCGCGGGCAGCGGCGCTCGCGATACGCGCTGGGCGGCGCACCATCGTCGGGCAGTGTTTGTGGCGTGACGCGAGCCTCCTCGCGTAGCAACACGTGATCGTCCCGATCGCGCGCACTCAACCGGTAACGCCCGGGTCGCAGCCAGAGCTGGCGCACCTCGCCGGGGCATTCGAAAACCAGGCGGTCGGCCGGAATCGAATCCGGGCCCTCGTCGCGGTAGCGCGCATCGATCAGGCAGGGAAAGTGGCCCATGCACATGCCGTCGCCGATCTGATACGGGTCCCGCAAGTTGCCGAGGGCGAGCCAAGTCGGGCGGTCGCGCACCAGCAGCTCCTGCGGGAAGAACACGCTGACATCATAGGCGCCAGGGCGCAGCGACCAGGGTTTGCCGGTGGCGTCCTCGAACACGATCGGCTGCGTCGGATGCAGCGCGGCGATCACCGCCGTCCAAGTCGGCTGATCGTCGGCGGAGTTGATGTGGCCGAACAGCATGGTCTGTTCGACCACCAGCGGATCGATGCCGGAGATCTGCATGAAGTGTTCGGCCATCGACCGGCCGCCCAGGTACACGCCCTGCTTCTGCACGTGCGCATAGCCGGCGTTGACCACCAGGCGCGCGCCGGGGTGGCCCTTGATCGCGCGATCGTAGAGGTTCTGCGCCTGCTCGTGTTCGCGCGCATCGCCGGTGGCGTCGGACTCGGCCTCGTAGGCGACCACGCGGTATCCGAGCTTGAGCGCGGTGCGCACCATCTCGGCGTAGATCGGCTCCTCGGTGTAGAAGCCGGTCGCGCCGATTGGATAGCCGCGTCGGGCCAGCGCCGCCATGTCGCTGTTGTAGAGGGTCTCGGCGGCAAAGGTGTTGAAGCCCTCGGCGCGCAGTTTCGCCAGCAGCTGCACGGTCAGGGTGCGGGTGATCGGCGCGCTGTGATTCTCGTTGAGAAAAATCGCCTTGCGGTTCTTTGCCAGTGCGGCGATCGCATCCAGCGCCGGCAGTGCGTGCCAGCGCGGATCGGCCAGCGGCGAGGGCGCATCGCCGGGCAGCGCCGGCTGCGCGATCGAGAAGCTGCGCTCGGCAGCCACGTAATCGCCGATGTAGGTCTGATACCAGCTGACATACTGGCTGAAGATGGCGTGGAAGGCTGCGCCCTTGTCGCCGTCGTAGGCGTTGCGCATCAGCTTGTATTGCGCCAGCAGCCCGCGCGCCTTCTTCGCCTGGTCGAAGATGCGCTCGGACTTGTTGAAGGCGGTGATCTGCTCGGCTTGCCACTGCGCCGCCGTCGGTGCCGAGTCCTGCGCTGTGGCGACGGATGCGCCGCCGGCCAGAACCAGCAGCATGCACAGCAGGCGCGGCAGCACGGCACGGCTCGGACGCATCGGCATCGGCGTGACTCCGGCGACGACTGCTGCCGAGTCTAGCCTCACTCGGGGGCGCCGGCGTGCCCGGCGCGTCAGGCTCCGAAGTCGAGCCCCGCGGTCAGCCGCTGCTGTGCCCGTTCATAGGACGCCGCCAGCGCGCCGGAACAGTCCACGTCCATGCCGAGATCGCGCAGGCGGCCGTCGAACAGGCTGTAGATCCAGCCATGCACGGTCAGCGCCTGACCGCGTTCCCAGGCATCCTGCACGGTGGTGGTCTGGCATACGTTGACCGCCTGCTCGATCACGTTCAGCTCGCACAGGCGCGCATGGCGCAGGCTCGGCAGATCGAGCTCGGCCAGCGCCGCGTGGTGCTTGTGCATCACGTCGCCGACGTGGCGTAGCCAGTTGTCGGCCAGGCCGACGCGGCGATCCTCCAGCACCGCCTGCACGCCGCCGCAGCCGTAATGGCCCACGACCATGACGTGTTCGACCTTGAGCACGTCGACGGCGAACTGAAGCACGCTCAGGCAGTTGAGGTCGGCGTGCACGACGACGTTGGCGACATTGCGGTGCACGAACACCTCGCCCGGCGGCAGATCGACGATCTCGTTGGCCGGCACGCGGCTGTCGGAGCAGCCGATCCACAGGTATTTCGGCGCCTGCTGCTGCGACAGCCGCTTGAAGAACCCGGGGTCGCTCGCATGCAGGCGCTCGGCCCAGCGGCGGTTGTTCTCGAGCAGATCGGAGACAGTACTCATGGTGGATGGTGCTCGCGGAACGGGCGGTGAGGATGGCGGTCGCCGCCACGGCGCTCAGAACGTGGCACTGCCGGGGGCGCGCGGGTAGGGGATGGCATCGCGGATGTTGGCGAGCCCGCAGACATAACAAACCAGGCGTTCGAAGCCGAGGCCGAAGCCGGCATGCGGCACGCTGCCGTAGCGGCGCAGATCGCGGTACCAGCCGTAGTGCGCGGGATCGAGCCCGAACTGCACGATGCGCTGATCGAGCACGTCGAGGCGTTCCTCGCGCTGGCTGCCGCCGATGATCTCGCCGATGCCGGGTGCCAGCACGTCCATCGCGGCCACCGTGCGGCCGTCGTCGTTGCGGCGCATGTAGAACGCCTTGATCCGCTCGGGATAGTTCATCACCACCACCGGGCGGCCGACGTGCTCCTCGGTGAGGTAGCGCTCGTGTTCGGTCTGCAGATCGTGGCCCCACTCCGGCGCGTATTCGAAACGACGCCCGGACCGCTTGAGGATTTCCACCGCGGCGCCGTAGTCGATGCGCTCGAACGGTGCCTGCACCAAGGCCTCCAGCCGGCGCACGGCGTCGGGTTGCACGCGTTCGGCGAAGAAGGCCATGTCGTCGGGGCGCTCCTCCAGCGCCGCCTTGAACAGGTACTTGAGAAAGGCTTCGGCGAGGTCGGCATCGGCCGCGAGATCGGCGAAGGCGATTTCCGGCTCGATCATCCAGAACTCGGCCAGATGCCGCGCGGTGTTGGAGTTCTCGGCGCGGAAGGTTGGCCCGAAGGTGTAGACCTTGCTCAGGGCCAGACAATAGGCCTCGACGTTGAGCTGGCCCGAAACGGTCAGGAATGCCTCCTTGCCGAAAAAATCCTTGCTGAAGTCGATGCCACCGGAGGGTGCCCGCGGCAGGTTGGCGAGATCCAGCGTCGAGACGCGAAACATCTGCCCGGCGCCCTCGGCGTCCGAGGTGGTAATGATCGGCGTGTTGACCCAGACGAAGCCCTGTTCGCTGAAGTAGCGGTGGATCGCCGCCATCAGGGTGTGGCGCACGCGGGCCACGGCGCCGAACAGGTTGGTACGCGGACGCAGGTGGGCCACCTCGCGCAGGAATTCCAGCGAGTGCGCCTTGGGCTGGATGGGATAGGTTTCGGGATCATCGACGAAGCCCGTCACCTCGATGCGGGTGGCCTGGATCTCCCAGGCCTGGCCCTTGCCCTGCGACGCCGCCAGCGCGCCGCGGACGATCACCGCGCAGCCCGCGGTCAGGCGCGTGATCTCGCTCGCGTAATTGGCCAGCGTCGCTGGTGCGACGACCTGGATCGGATCGAAGCAGGAGCCGTCGCTGACGTTGACGAACGAAAGCCCGGCCTTGGAGTCGCGCCGCGTGCGCACCCAGCCGCGAATCGTCACCTCGCTGCCGGTACCCGCCGCGCCCGCAAGGGCCTGCTTCACGCTGATCGCCGTCATTGCTTGAAACTCCGTCACGGGCGCCGCATACCGGCACCACGGACTGGCGATCATAATGGAAGCCCGGCGATCCCCTGAACCGTGCAGCGCGCGGCATCGGATCCGGCGCGCGTCGTGGTACTACACTTGCAGACCGTCATCGGCCCCGCCACCCCATGAGCATCCGCCTCACCCCCAGTGCACGCGATCGCATGCAGGCCTTCCTGGCGCAGACGCCCGCGGCCGCGGCGGTACGTTTTGGTGTCAAGCGCACCGGCTGCTCCGGCTTTGCCTACACCGTCGATCTGGCCGGGCAGGTGCGCGATGACGACCACGTGTTCGACCTCGACGGCGTGCGCGTCGTGGTCGCCGCTGCCAGTCTGCCGCTGGTGGACGGCACCGTGATCGACTTTCGTCGCGAAGGACTCAACGCCAGCTTCGCCTTCCACAATCCGCAGGCCACCGGCGCCTGCGGCTGCGGCGAGAGCTTCACCGTCGAACCGGTCGCCTGACCCGGTGGTGTACCAGATCGCCGAGGCGCTGCGCCTGCCGCGCGCTGGCGGATATGCTGGAACAGTTGGGTGGCGCGCCCGGACGGCCGATTTCCGAAAGCTCCAAGCGGGTCACTTTACTTCGACTGCGACATGCGTGCCGGGTTTCGCGAACTGCTCGTTTCGCGTCGTTGACGGAACTCGACCCGATGTTCCAGACCGTCGTCTTGCAGCACGATGCCTGCTGGTTCCTGAATCACGCCATCCAGGCGCAACTCGTTGAGGTCGCCAGCGCCCGACTGCAGTACGATGATGTGGTAGCTGGTGCTGCGGTAACGGTAATCCAGCTCGAAGAAATGCCAGTCGGCGGGGATGACCGGGACGATGCGCAGTAGCGTGCCCTCGCGGCGCAGACCGAGCAGTGACTCCACGATCAGGCGGTACATCCAGCCGGCCGAGCCGGTGTACCAGCTCCAGCCGCCGCGTCCCACATGCTGCGGGGCGGCGTACACGTCAGCGGTCATGACATAAGGCTCGACCTTGTAGCGCTCGATGTCGGCGGCACTGCGCGCATGGTGGACCGGGTTGATCATGCCCAGCAGTTCCCAGGCGCGCGCGGCGTCGCCGAGTTCCGCGAAGGCCATTGCCGCCCACACGGCCGCGTGCGTGTACTGGCCGCCATTCTCGCGCACGCCGGGCACATAGCCCTTGATGTAGCCGGGATCGAGCGGGGTGTGGTCGAACGGTGGGTCGAGCAATTGCACCAGCTTGGCGTCGCGGCGCACCAGACGCTGGTCGAGCGCTTCCATCGCCTGCCGCTGGCGGCTCGTATCGGCAGCGCCGGACAGCACGGCCCAGCTCTGCGCGATGGCGTCGATCCGGCATTCCGCACCGTCCGCCGTACCCAGCGGCGTGCCGTCGTCGAAGTAGGCACGGCGATACCAGGCGCCATCCCAGCCATGCTGATCGAGGTTGCTGCGCAGCGCAGTAGCCATCGATTCGCAGCGCGCGGCGAACGCGACGTCGCTTCGCGCCTGCGCCAGTGGCACGAAGCGACGCAATACGTCGTGCAGGAAGAAACCGAGCCAGACGCTTTCACCGCGGCCCTGGTCGCCGACGCGGTTCATGCCGTCGTTCCAGTCGCCCGTGCCCATCAGCGGCAGACCATGCGCGCCGCGCGGCATGCTGTGCTCGATGGCACGCACGCAGTGCTGGTAGAGCGACTCACGTCGCTCCGAACGCGTGGGGCGGTCGTAATAGGCTTCTTCGTCGAGGTTGACGGCACGGCCTTCCAGATAAGGCACGATCTCGTCGAGCACGCCGTGGTCGCCGGTGATCTGCACGTAGCGGCTGACGCATAGCGGCAGCCACAGGTAATCGTCGGAGCAGCGCGTGCGCACGCCGCGGTCAAGCGGCGGGTGCCACCAGTGCTGCACGTCGCCCGCGCTAAACTGGTGCGCCGCGCACAGCAGCAGATGCTGGCGCACGGCATCGGGCCGGGCGTGGATCATCGCCATGGCGTCCTGCAACTGGTCGCGGAAGCCGATGGCGCCGCCCGACTGGTAGTAGCCGCTGCGCGCGAGGAAGCGGCAGGCAATCACCTGGTACAGCAGCCAGCCGTTGACCAGCACGTCCAGCGCAGGGTCAGGTGTGCGCGCTTGCACCGCGCCCAGCGTGCTGCGCCAGTGCTCGCGCACGGCGTCGAGCGTGGTGGCCGCGGTGCCCGGGCCGCGACAGCGCTGCACCAGCGCGCCGGCGGCCTTGGGGCTGTCGGCGACGCCCAGGCGGAAGATGATTTCTCGCGTGTCGCCGGCACCCAGATCGAATGGAATCTGGATGGCCGCGCACGGGTCCAGCGCCGCGCCGACCTGGCCTGACAGTCGTGCGTGGCGCATGGCCGCCGGGTTGCGCAGGCTGCCGTTGCGGCCAAGGAATTCGCTGCGGTCGCCGGTCACGCTGCGCGCTGGGTTGTCGACATCGAAAAACGCCACGCGACCGGCGAATTCGGTGTTGTAGGCATTGCGCGCAAACAAGGCGCCGGTCACCGGGTCGGACTCGGTGACCACATGCATGGCGGTTTTCTCACGCAGATCGCCGAGCACCCATTCGACATAGCCGGTCGCCGACAGGCGACGCGCGCGCCCGGAGACATTGCGCACCTTCAGCACCGAGAACTTCACCGCCGCGTCCAGCGCCACATACACCCACAACTCGGTGCGGATGCCGTCCTCGCTGTGCTCGAACACGCTGTAGCCGAAGCCGTGGCGGGTGCGATACGCGCCTTCGCCACGCCGGGGCAGCGGCGTGGGCGACCAGGAATGGCCGTTCTCTTCGTCGCGCACATACAGGGCTTCGCCGCTGGCGTCGGTCACCGGGTCGTTGTGCCATGGCGTGAGGCGGAATTCGTGCGCGTTCTCGCCCCAAGTGTAGGCGCCGCCGCTCTCCGAGATCACCGTGCCGAACTGCGCATTGGCCAGAACGTTGGCCCATGGCGCGGGGGTGTTCTGTCCCGCAGCCAGGTCGATCACATACTCGCGGCCATCGACGCTGAAGCCGCCACAGGGATTGTCCAGCAACAGCGCATCGGCAGGTGCAGCGGTGACCGGCGTGTCGCCCGGGTGATTGGATTCCAGCGGTCGCGTGCGCGCCGGCAGCAAGGTTTCGGGCTGCTTTTGCAGGCGTCGGCGCCCGACTTGCTCGGCCAGTGTGCCCCGGCTGTCGCTCAGCACCACGCGCGCGGCGGACTGCACCAGGATGCGGTCTTCGTTGGAAATCTGCTGCGCCGGGCGCACGAAAATACCACTGGGACGGTCGACCAGACTGGCTTCCACACCGGAAGAAATCAGCCCCATGATCTGGTCCTGCAGTTGCTGCCGGTAGCCGGCGTGGTCCTCGTTCCAGATCACCAGATCCACCGCCAGGCCTTTGAGCCGCCAGTAGGCATGCGCCTGCACCAGTTGCCGCACCAGTTCGATATTCGCCGGGTCGGCGATGTGCAGCAGCACGATGGGCAGGTCGCCGGAAATGGCCTGGCCCCACAAGCCTGACTGGCCACGCCGGTTGGCGCGCAGGATGCCGGCCTCGGCGCGCAGGGACGCGTTGGCATACAGCAGGCCGGCGGCCATTCTTCGTACAACTGCGCGTCCACCTGGCTGGTGTTGAGCTGGCGCAGCATCACCTGGCTATGCGTCCAGGCCAGATCGAACACGCGGTCGGCCAGATGCCGGTCGCGGTATTTTTCAATCAGGTGCAGGCAGGCGTCGCGGCTATCACCCACACCGGTGACCAGATCGACCAGCGCCGATTGCTCGGGATCGAGGGTGATGCGGCAGCGGATGGCGACGATCGGGTCGAGCACCGAGCCTGCGCTGTTGGACAGCGCGCGCGCAGGCTGGTCCGCGCTGTCCATCGCC
>JAJYDI010000070.1 GCA_021777635.1 Pseudomonadota bacterium | reverse complement strand
CCGTGGATCAGCACCAGCGGCTGCGCACCGCGGCCGCGTACGTCGATGAAAAGACCGGTGCCGGCCATTAGCCGTCGCCCGCGCCGGCCAACAGCGGCGGCACGATCTGCGCCAGCGCATCGAGCAAGCGATCGACGTCGGCCGCGTCATGCGCGGCGCTGAGCGTGATGCGCAGTCGCGCCGTGCCCGCGGGCACCGTCGGCGGACGGATCGCGGTAACCAGCAATCCGCACGTCTCCAGCGCGGCGGCGGCCCGCATCGCCGCGGCGCTGTCGCCCAGTCGCAGCGGCTGGATCGGCGTGACCGAGGCCGCCAGCGGCAGACCGAGCTGTCCGGCACCTGCACGGAAGCGGGCGATCAGGGCGGCGAGATGCGCGCGGCGGTCGTCGTCGCGGCGGGCCAGCCGCACCGCGACCCGCGCCGCGGCTGCCAACGCCGGCGGCATGGCGGTGCTGTAGACCCAGCTGCGCGCGAACTGGGTCAGACCCTCGATCAACGCCGCCGGGCCGGCCACGAAGGCGCCGGCGCAGCCCAGCGCCTTGCCCAGGGTCGCCATCAGCACCGGCACATCGGTCTGCGCCAGTCCGGCATCGGCCACGCTGCCGGCGCCCTGCGGGCCGAGCACGCCCAGACCGTGCGCGTCGTCGATCATCAGTGTCGCCTGTTCGCGCATCGCCAGCGCCGCCAGTTCACGCAGCGGCGCGAGGTCGCCGTCCATGCTGAACACACCGTCGCTGGCGAGCAGCGCCGCCGTCCGCGGCGCGGTCGCCAGTTGCCGCGCGGCGCCGGCGACGTCGGCGTGCGGATAGCGCTTCAACGCGCAGCCGGCCATCCGCGCCCCGTCGAGCAGGCAGGCGTGGTTGAGCTTGTCCTGCACGCAAAGATCGTCCGTGTCGAGCAGCGCCTGCAGCGCACCGAGATTGGCCGCGTAACCGGTCGAGAACAGCAGCGCGCGCTCGCGGCCGGTCCATTCGGCCAGCGCCTCCTCCAGCGCCGCGTGCTCGCGATGATGGCCGACGACCAGATGCGCGGCGGTGCTGCCGACGCCGCAGGCATCCGCCGCGCGCTGCAGTGCCTTGATCAACTCCGGATGCTGCGCCAGGCCGAGGTAGTCGTTGCTGCAGAACGCCAGCAATTCGCGGCCGTCGACGCGCACCCGCGGACCCTGCGCCTGCTCGACCGCGCGCAGCCGCCGCAGCAGGCCGGCGCGCTCGCGTTCGGCTTGCCGTCCGGCGATTCGCGCCAGCAGCTCAGGTCGCGGCACTGCAGGGGCGACTTTCGCGGCCATCGGCGGCACAGACTCCGACCTCGACGAGGTCGGCGTGCGCGGTGCCCGGTTCGGCTGCCACTTCCAGCGCGTGCAGACCGAGACGCGCGAACAGCGCCTGATCGTGGGCGACGTCGGGGTTGCCGGTGGTCAGCAGCTTCTCGCCGTGGAAGATCGAGTTGGCTCCGGCGAAGAAGCACAGCGCCTGCAGCTCGTCGCTCATGCCGGCGCGTCCGGCCGACAGGCGCACCGTCGAGGCCGGCATCAGCAGGCGCGCGACCGCGATCGTGCGCACGAACTCGAAGGGATCGAGTTCGGCGGTGCCGGCCAGCGGCGTACCCTCGACCTGCACCAGACGGTTGATCGGCACCGACTGCGGGTGCTCGGGCAGGGTCGCCAGCACCTGCAGCAGGCCGGCGCGCTGGTCGCGCGTCTCGCCCATGCCGACGATGCCGCCGCAGCAGGTCTTCAGACCGGCGGAGCGGACGTGTTCCAGCGTATCGAGACGGTCCTGGTACTGGCGCGTGTGGATGATCTCGCCGTAGAACTCCGGCGCGCTGTCGAGGTTGTGGTTGTAGTAGTCGAGTCCGGCGGCCTTGAGCGCATCCGCCTGTGACCCGCTGAGCATGCCGAGCGTGGCGCAGGTCTCCAGGCCCAGCGCCTTCACGGCCGCCACGATCTCGGCGACCTGCGCGACCTCGCGATCCTTCGGTGCGCGCCAGGCCGCGCCCATGCAGAAGCGGCTGGCGCCGGCCGCCCTGGCCGCGCGCGCGCGCTCCAGCACCGCCTCGACGCTCATCAGCTTGTGCGCCGCGACGCCGGTGTCGTAACGCGCCGCCTGCGGACAGTAGGCGCAGTCCTCGGGGCAGCCGCCGGTCTTGATCGACAGCAGCGTCGACACCTGCACCGCGTTGGGATCGTGGTGCTCGCGATGCACGGCGTGCGCGCGTGCCAGCAGATCGTTGAACGGCAGCTCGAACAGCGCGCGCACCTCGGCGCGCGTCCAGTCGTGGCGCAGGGCGGTCATGGCGGTCGTCCGCGGTAGAGTGGCGGCGAGTCTGGGAGGGCGAGCGGATGGCTGTCAACCGGATCCGAGCCTTGCTGGTTGACGGCGTGCGACGCCTCGAGCGATTGCTGCTGCCGTCGCGCTGCCTGCTGTGCGCCGCGCCGGGGGTCGGTGACGACCTGTGTGCCGCCTGCGCCGCGGAGCTGCCGCGCAATCCCGTCTGCTGCGCGCGCTGCGCCGAGCCGCTGGCCCAGCCTGCCGGATTGTGTGGAGCCTGCCAGCGCGAGCCGCCGCCCTGGGATGCGGCGTGGGTGCCGTTCCGCTACGAATGGCCGCTGGATCGGCTGGAGAGCCGTTTCAAGTTCGCGGCCGGACTGGCCGCCGGACGCGTGCTGGCCGCTCAATGGCTGGCGGCAGGCGCGCCGCCGTCGCGGCCGGACCTGATCGTGCCGGTGCCGCTGCATCGCGGCCGCCTGCGGCGGCGCGGCTACAACCAGGCACTGGAGCTGGCGCGCCCGCTGGCCAGCGGGCTCGGCATCCCGCTGCGCCACGACGTGCTGGAGCGCGTGCGGGTCACCGCCCAGCAGACCGAGCTCGACGCCAAGCGCCGGCGCGCCAATGTGCGCGGTGCGTTCCGTCTGCGCCCGCTGCGCGATGCCGGCCTGCCGGCGCACATCGCCCTGCTCGACGACGTGATGACCACCGGCGCGACGCTGGCCGAATGCGCGCGCGTGCTCAAGCGTGCCGGCGTGGCGCGGGTGGACGTGTGGGCATTGGCGCGCGCACCGGCCAGGCGTTAGAGTTGCCACGAAAGTTATAACATCGGTGACGGAGGCTGGCCGCCCGGGCTCGTCACCGAGGCCGCCATTTCGAGGACATCATCATGAGCGAGATCAAGATCCGCAAGATCGGCAACTCCTGCGGCGTGATCCTGCCGCGCGAGGAACTCGAGCACCTGCAGGTGCGCGCGGGCGAGACCGTGTACGTGACGCGCATTCCCGGCGGCGTGCAGTTGAACGCACACGATCCGGTGTTCGCCGAAGGCATGCGGGCGTTCGAGCATACGCGGCGCAAGTTCCGCAACGCCTTCCGCGAACTGGCCAAGTGAAGACGCCGGCCTGGCTCAGAGCCGGCCTGGTGCGCGCGCTGCACGCTGAACTGCTGGCCGAGTACGGCGGCCTCGACGTGCGCTGCAACGAGGCGCTGCTCGAGTCCGCGCTGGCGCGGCCGCAGCAGCAATACGCCTACGGCGACCCGCCGCCGACGCTGACCGGGCTTGCCGCCGCCTATGGTTTCGGGCTGGCGCGCAACCGCAGTTTTTCCGACGGCAACAAGCGCATCGCGCTGGCCGCGATGGACGTGTTCCTGCAACTCAACGGCCAGGTTCTCGACGCCCCCGAAGTCGAGGCCGTCGCGGTGATCCAGGATCTCGCCGCCGGCCGTTTCGACAAGGCCGCGCTGGCAGCCTGGCTCAAGGCGCGCTGCAAAAAGGTGCGCAAGCGCTGAGCGCGCGTCTCAGATGTCCACCAGCGGCATCCGGGCGATGCGCTCGAACTGCTGCGGCCAGGGCTGGCGGAACTTGTGCAGCTGGAAGCGGTTCTCGGCGAAGCCGAGACCCTGCACGCCTTCGAGAAAACCCGCGTCGAAGCACGCCGGGTCGGCGAAGAAGGCGTTGACGCCGTTGCGCTCGACGCTGACGAAGCGATAGCCGCGCTGCGCGAAGAATGCGCGCCAGCCGGCGATCGACACGCCGTAGTAGAGCTGGGTCGGATGCGCGGCAGCAAAGTCGAAGGCGTCGTCGTAGCCGATGGTCACGCGGCGCTCAGGGCCGAAGGCGGCGTTGTACTCGACGACGAAGATCTTCGGCCGCAGTCCGGCGTCGAGCAGCGCGGCGGCGATGTAGTAATCGTTGCCGTCGATGTCCAGCGAGCACACGTCCGGATCGGCGTAGAGCGCCCTGTCCTTCAGCGCGGCCACGCTGGCACGCGTCACGAACAGCGGCAGGCATTCGACGCCGAGGCTGCAGCCCGGCAGCAGGCGCCGCGCGCGCGCCGATTTGCGCGCATCGCCCTCGACCATCAGCCCGCCGTACTTCTCCGCGATCGCCAGCCAGGCCGTGTTGTTCTCGATGCCGTCGGCGGCGCCGATCTCGATGAAGCTGCGGTTGGCGTCGAGCAGCCGGCTGCGCAGCACGTCGAGCACGCCATCCTCGCCGTTCTGGCTGAAGGCCGAGAACTCCCAGGTCGCCGGCGCGCGCGGGTCGATGCGGCGCGCGGGCATGCGCGCGCCCTTGGCCAGCCCGACGGCGATGCGCTGGCCGTCCTCGAGCGCCTCGAAATAGCGGCGGATTTTTCCGATCACGGGATGCGGGCTCGATGGCGGGTGCGCCGCATCATCGCGTCAGCGCAGGGCCAGCGCCAGCGCCATGCCGGCCCACAGCGTCATGCCCAGCAGGTTGTTCTGGCGGAACGCGGCCAGACAATGCTCGGGCCGGCGGTCGCGCTGGATCCACAGCTGCCGGCCGAACTGGCCGGCCGCGCCGGCGAGCCCGGCAAAGTACGGCCACGCCAGCTGCGCGCGCGTGCCGACCAGCAGCATCGCCAGCAGGAAGCTCGCGATCAGCACGCCGAGGATCGGCAGGTCGGCGTCGCCGAACAGGATCGCGGTCGAGCGCGCGCCGGCCTTGAGGTCGTCCGCGCGATCGACCATCGCGTACTCGGTGTCGTAGATCGTCGACCACAGCACGTTGCCCAGAAACAGCAGCCAGCCCAGCGGCGGCACCGTGCCCTGGACCGCCGCGAAAGCCATCGGGATCGACCAGCCGAAGGCCGCGCCCAGCACCACCTGCGGCAGGTCGGTGTAGCGCTTGCTGAAGGGGTACAGTGCCGCCAGCGCGGCGCCGGCGAAACTGAGCTTGATCGTCAGCGGATTGGTCAGCAGCACCAGGCCAAAGGCGACGACCAGCAGCCCGGCGAACACGAGCAGTGCCTCGCGCGGCGTCACCCGGCCCGCCGCCAGCGGGCGGCCGGCGGTGCGCCGCACCTGCGGATCGAGATCGCGATCGGCGTAGTCGTTGATGGCACAGCCCGCGGCGCGCATCACGAACACGCCGACGGTGAAGATCGCCAGCAGTTTCAGCGAAGGGAAATCGTGCGCGGCCAGCCACAGCGCCCACCACGTCGGCCACATCAGCAGCAGCGCGCCCACCGGGCGATCGAAGCGGGTCAGCACCAGATAGGCGCGGACCCGATCGTGCCAGCGACCGGGCAGCGAGCGCAGCAGGAACTCGATCGCCGCCGTGGAGCGCACCGAGGCGTCGGCCGGGTGGGCGACCGCGCGTGCGGGCGGCCGCGGCCGGGATCGCGCGGCATGCGGCGTGGGTGGTTGGCGGCGGGGCGGGCGCGGCGGCTGCGGCATCGCGCCAGTTTAACGGCAGTGATACCGGCGCCGCTGTGCGCGCAGGCGCGAACGCGGCATAGTTGATCCATCGGCCAGCAGGATCGCCCCATGAAGATGATCGGCCTGATCGGCGGCATGAGCTGGGAATCGAGCGCGTGCTATTACCAGTCGATCAACCGGCGGGTCGCGGCGCGTCGGGGTGGCCTGCACTCGGCGCGCTGCCTGCTGTATTCGGTGGACTTCGCCGAGATCGAGGACTGCCAGCGCGAGGGCGACTGGGACCGCGCCGGCGTGCTGCTCGCCGATGCCGCCCGCGCCCTGCAGGCGGCGGGAGCGGATCTGATCGGCTTGTGCACCAATACGATGCACAAGGTCGCCGACGCCATCCAGGCCGCGGTGGACGTGCCGCTGCTGCATATCGCCGATGCGACCGGCACCGCCCTGGTCGCTGCCGGAGTGCGCCGGGTGGGTCTGCTCGGAACCCGCTTCACCATGGAGCAGGGCTTCTATCGTGAACGTCTCGCCCGGGCTTTCGGGCTCGATGTCGTGGTTCCCGATGCGCCGGCGCGCGCCGAGGTGCATCGCGTGATCTACGACGAGCTCTGTCGCGGCGAGGTGCGCGAGGACTCGCGCGAGCACTATCGCGCGATCGTGCAGGAACTCGTGGACGCTGGCGCCGAGGGCGTGATTCTCGGCTGCACCGAGGTCGGCCTGCTGCTGCGCCAGCGCGATGCCGCCGCGCCGTTGTTCGATACCACGCAGCTGCACGCCGAAGCGCTGGTGGATGCGGCCCTCGATTGAGCGCCGTCGCGCAGGCAAAACCCGGCGCAGGATCGGCGGGGCCGGTTCCGTGCGGTCATCGCGATTGACTATGCTCGACCGTCATGCGACGGGGGAATGCCGATGCGGGCTGATCGATGATTGAGCGGTTTGCAAAATCGCTCCGGCACAGGGATGTGCCGTCGCGACGAGCACGCCAGTGCTTGTCGCGACAGAGGTGGCGCGGCTTTGCCGCGCCCGTTTGCTTGCAAACCGCGGCAGGATGCCCGGTTTTGCAAACTGCTTGGTTGATCGCGGGGTTGTTTGCGGCGGCACTGTTCGCGGCGGGCGCGGCGCGTGCCGATACTGCAATCCGCGACATGCACTTCGGGCACTACACCTTCGCCCTGATCTGGCAGCCGGGCGCCTGCCTGACGCGCGACGAACTCGCGGGGCCGCACTGCGCGACGCGCAAACCCGATGCCGTCGCCAGCCGGCAATGGAGCCTGCACGGCCTGTGGCCGAGCACGCCGCGCGGTCTCGCGCAGGCCGGCATGCCCGATCCCGTCTGGTGGCGCTACGGCTGCTACTGGTACGGCCCGGGGCACGCCATTCCGGCGACGTCATGCAGCAATCCGCGGCTCGATCTCGAGCCGACGCTGCGCGCGCGGCTGGATGCGGCGATGCCGGCCGCGGCGAGCTGCCTCGATCGCCACGAGTTCTTCAAGCACGCCGCCTGCTACGGCTTCGAGGCCAACGCGTTCTTCCGCCGTGCGCTGGATCTCGCCGCCCGCGTCAACGCCAACCCGTTCACGGCCTATCTGCGCGCGCATCGCGGGCAGACGGTCGGTCGCGCCGCGCTGCGGGCGGCGTTCGCGCGCGGCTTCGGGCTCGATTCCAGCGCCGCATTGGAACTGCGCTGCGGTCGTGCACCCGGTGCGGCGCGCGCGGACGTGCTGGTGCAGGCCTGGCTGACGATCCGCGCCGACCGCATCGATCGGTTTCCGGCGCCCGTCAGCTTCGCCGCCGGCCGCCGCGGCAACTGCCCCGCGCGCATCGCCATCGTCCGCTGAGCGGGGAAGCCCCTGATACCGGGTCGCGTTCAATCGATGCGCCGGGTAGCCCGGATGGAACCCCATGAGGGGCGGAATCCGGGGGTCGATGATTCGATGCAGCATCGCAGGCGGGGCTGGCAAGCCCAGCTCCTGGGCAGGCGGTTCGCGGCTTTGCAGCCCCGCCTGCATCGCTGCCATGGCCTGATCAAGACAGTTGCTGAGCGCAGCGAAGAATCGCGTGCCTGCTTCTGCTTGCCCGGTTGCCGCGGCGCGGTGGTCAAAGCCGAAGAGCGAGATCCTTCGGCCTGCGGCCTCGGGATGACCGAGGAGCCGCGGCCGCGGGTTGACATGCAACGAAGGCTTGGGCCGGGCGATGACACGGGGCAGTGATGGAGTCCCGACGACCTGCTGCGCAGCGGCCACGACGACCTTTGCCACATGCCGACCGCGCGGCGGCGGCCCTATTCTTGCGGTTTGCAATCAAGCCGGAGAGCGTCGCCATGCCTGCATCCGCCCGTCCGCGCCCGGCATTCGCACTGGGTCTCGCCCTGCTGATCGCCGGCAGCGCACTGCCGGCACGCGACGTACGCGCCGAAGCGATCAGCCGCGTTCCCGCGATCCCGGCGATCGCGCGCCCCGCGGGCGAGACCCCGGCGTGGTGGTACGAGGCCGGTGCGCGTGCCGCGCAGCGCGCCATCGCCGAGGCCGGCGGGCCGGCGCACGTGCGCAACGTGATCGTGTTGCTCGGCGACGGCATGGGCTTCACCACCGTCGCCGCCGCGCACATCTTCGCCGGCCAGCGCGCCGGGCAGGACGGCGAGAGTCATCGCCTCAGCTTCGAGCGGTTTCCCTACACGGCGCTCAGCCGCACCTACGAGACCAACCAGCAGACGCCCGACTCGGCCGGCACCATGACCGCGATCATGACCGGCGTGAAGACGCAGGCCGGCTTCATCGGCGTCGATCAGACCGCGCGCCGCGGCGACTGCGCCTCGGCGCGCGGCGCCGGGCTGATGACGCTGCTGGAGCTGGCCGCGCGCGCGGGCCTGGCCACCGGCGCCGTCACCACCACGCGCCTCACCCACGCCACGCCGGCAGCGACTTACGGCCATGGCCCCGAGCGCAACTGGGAGGTCGATGCCGACCTGCCGCCGGAGGCGATCGCGGCGGGCTGCCGCGACTTTGCCGCGCAGCTCGCCGACAGCGCCGCCGCCGGCGGACTCGACGTCGCGCTGGGCGGCGGTCGTACCGGCTTCATGCCGGCCGGCGTGCCCGATCCGCAGCGCGAGGGTCTGGTCGGCCAGCGCCTCGACGGCCGCGACCTGATTGCCGAGTGGCGCCAGCGTCCGGCCAGCGCGTATGTCTGGAACGCGACCCAGCTGGCGGCGGTCGATCCCGCGCGCACGCGCCACCTGCTCGGCCTGTTCAATCCCTCGCACCTGGAATACGACCACGACCGTCGCGCGCAGCAGCTCGACGAGCCCAGCCTCGCCGCGATGACGCGTACCGCGATCCGCGTGCTGCAAAGCAACCGCAGGGGCTACGTGCTGATGGTCGAGGGCGGACGCATCGATCACGCCCTGCACGCCGGCAACGCCTACCGCGCGCTGGACGAGACGCGTGCCTTCGCCGATGCGGTGCAGGCCGCGGTCGAACTGGCCGGGCCCGACACCCTGATCGTGGTCACCGCCGATCACAGCCACACCCTCACCTTCGCCGGCTACCCGAAGCGCGGCAACGCCATCCTCGGTCTGGTCGAAGGCCCGCACGACAGCTACATCATGCCGGTCGCGCCCGGCATGGCGCGCGACGCGCAGGGGCGGCCCTACACCACGCTCGGTTTCGCCAACGGCCCCGGCTACACCGGCGCCAGCGATCGCCAGCCCGAGGGCTCCAAGCACTATCCGCACTACTTCAGCAGCTACTCCGGCATCCATGACGGCCGTCCGGCGCTGACCGCGGCCGCAACCGGCGCGCCCGACTACCTGCAGGAATCCGTGCTGCCGCTCAAGGATGAAACCCACGGCGGCGAGGACGTCGGCATCTGGGCGCGCGGTCCGGGCGCCGCCGCCTTCCACGGCGAGTTCGAACAGAACGCCATCTTCCACCTGATCGCGCAGCAGGCCCCGGCGATCCGCAACGCGCTGTGCCGGCTCGGCGCCTGCGCGGACGGCGTGCCGGTCGCCCTGCCCGAACGCAGCGCGTCGGGTCCGGTCGCGCGCTGAGGCCGGCAGCGAGGGCAGCGACCCGCCGTTGCGGCAGGCCCGCCGGCAACCGTGCTCGCGGGACGAGCACGTCGGCCCCGCGCGGACCTTGAATTCTGTCGAAACCGTAAACAAGCGGATGCGGGTTTTGTTTGCATCGCCCCATGCCGCTGACTACCGTCGGCGGACGCGTTGTGCGTCCAGGGTACGGGGGTTGCTGCGATGAATCGTCTTGCCGGTCGGTTGCGGAATCTTGGTTTGATCCTGCCGGTCGCGATGCTCGCGATGCTGGCCTTGCCGGCGGCCGAGGCAGCCCCGGCGCCGGTTCCGCTGAACGCGCTGATGAAGTGGCGCAGCGTCGGCCCCTACATCGGCGGGCGCGTGGTCGCGGTGGCGGGCGTTCCCGGCGAGCGCGACCTGTTCTACATGGGCGGGGTCGACGGCGGCGTGTGGCGCAGCACCGACTACGGCGTCAAGTGGGTCAATCTCACCGACGGCACGCTGCCCGGTTCCAGCAACAGCATCGGT
>JAJYDI010000069.1 GCA_021777635.1 Pseudomonadota bacterium | reverse complement strand
GGATCAGGGCGCCGCCGATTCCTAACGCGTTGAGCATTTCCCGCAACAGCGCCGCGAATTCAGCATCGTCCTCGACCAGCAGCATGCTCAAATCGTTCAGCATGGCGACTTCGCGCAACTTGGCAGTCCCAGGGACCGGCACGCCGGGCTCAGCGCACGCGGCTCCCGCAAGCATATCCCGGCGACGCGGGTGCCAGCCAGCCTGCGCGCCATCTTTCGCGGCTGGAGCCGACTGCCGGGTGGTGAGGGCGGCGCCGGGTTGGCGGCGATGGCAGCCACGTCGGGCGCTGCTGGCTCATGCCCTCCTTCAGAGCCGACTGGAAGTCGGGCATCAGGGATCGTGTCGAACCGCGGCACGTGGATTGGCAGCGTGATGGCGACGAGCAGCGGATTGACGCGAATTAGCGCGGCTTTGGCCATCGAACCCGGCGGCGCCGATCCATCGTTCTGCATCGCGGGCGGCGCGCGCGACGAACTTGCACCGAGCGTTGACGCCGCAGCGATCATCGAGAGGCGGATGCGGAACATGGCGGACTCCCCGGGCACAACGCGGCGGCGCTTGCCGCGGAACCCCGACGCTAACGACGGCTGCACGCGGATCCATGGGCCGCTGGTCGTGGCCGCGGAAGCCCGCCGTGTCTCTGTGTCGTAACCACGCAATGCGCCGTGGGCAGCAGGTCGCGATGATGCCTCAGCGCGGCTCGCCGCGGATGCGCTCGACCAGGCCGGTGGTGCTGCGCTGGTGTTCGAACGGAATCGCCAGCACGCGGCCGCCGCGAGCCAGCACGCTTTTGGCGCCGACGATCGCGGCCGTCGGCCAGTCGCCGCCCTTGACCAGCACATCGGGCTGCAGCGCATCGATCAATGCCGTAGGGGTGTCCTCATCGAACCCGGTGACGTAGTCCACTGCGGCCAGCCCGGCCAGCACGGCCATGCGGTCGTCGGCGCCGTTCAGGGGCCGGTCCGGCCCCTTGCCAAGGCGACGTACCGATGCGTCGCTATTGACGCCGACCACGAGGCAGGCGCCCTCGCAGCGAGCGGCCTCCAGATAGGCCACATGGCCGCGATGCAGCAGATCGAACACGCCGTTGCTGAACACCAGCGGCCGCCGCCCGGTGACCAGCGATCGCAGTCGCGCCCACTCCGGTTGCACCTTGCCGGTCGCAACCGGCGCGCCGGCGAACACGCGATCAAGACAGGTGCACAGGGTATGGATCACCAGCAAATGCACTTCCTGGATCCGCGCAGTGCTCGTCGAGGGCACGCGCAGCTCGATGTCCCCGGGCCGCAGCAGGGCCGCCAGCTTGCCGCCGTCGCGGCCGGTCAGTGCCAGCACCCACAATCCGCGTTCCTGCGCCACGCGCACGCCGGCCAGCACATTGGGTGAGTTGCCGGAGGTGGAAATTGCCACCAAAACGTCGCCGGGCCGTCCCAGCGCTTCGACCTGCCGCGCGAACACGCGTTCGTAACTGTAGTCGTTGGCGATCGCGGTCAGCACGCTGCTGTCCGGCGTCAACGCCAGCGCCGGCAGCGCTCGGCGCTCGCGTTCGAATCGGTTGACGAGCTCCGAGGCCAGATGCTGGGCATCGCCTGAAGAGCCGCCGTTGCCGCAGGCCAGCACCGTATGGCCTGCGAGCAGGCGCGCGGAAAGCATCTCGGCAGCACCCAGCAGCGGCGCTGCCATCGACGCCATGGCATGCGTCTTGACCGCCGCGCTCTCGGCGAAGGCCGCCTCGATGTCCTTCAGTTGCAGGGTCATGCGGAATGCTCCCGGGGCTGTCTCTGCACGCGCGGCTCGCCGCGCCCGCACCCTGCCGCGCACAGGCGGCAGAGGGCCGCTGCTAGGATACCTGCACTGCGTCACCCGATCCGCCCAGGCTTCATCATGCCCGCGCCGCGCAAAGCGCTGTTCCTTGATCGTGACGGCGTGATCAACATCGATCACGGCTATGTCTGCACGCCTGCGCGCACCGATTTCGTCGACGGCATCTTCGCACTGTGCACGCACGCGCAGGCGCTCGGCTACCAGCTGATCGTTGCCACCAATCAGGCGGGCATCGCGCGTGGCTACTTCAGCGAGACTGATTTCAAGGCTTACATGGGGTGGATGCGCGGTATCTTCCGCGAGCACGGCATCGAGTTCACGGCGGTCTACCACTGCCCGCATCACGCCAGCGCCGGACTAGGCGTCTACCGCATCACTTGCGACTGCCGCAAGCCGGCACCTGGCATGCTGCTGCAGGCCATGCGCGAGCACGCGCTCGAGGCGTCGGCCTGCGCACTGATCGGCGACAAGGACAGCGACATCGACGCCGGGCGCGCTGCGGGCGTGGGCTGCCTGATCCGGCTGGACGCGAGCGCCACGATGGCCGCGCCATTGACGAGGCCGGGTCTGGATATGGTCTTTTCCCTGCGCGAGGCGCAGCGGGTTCTGGAGGAATGTTCGCGTCAGCAAATCCTTCGGCCTTTGGCCCCAAGATGACAACCCGGTCGTTACCCTGAGCGAAGCGAAGGGTCCTCTCGCAGCCGACGCACATAGGCGGCTACACCCTGCTCCACCGGCACGAAGACGTGATCGCAGCCGGCGCCGCGCAAGTGCTTCAGGTCGGCCTCGGTGTAGCACTGGTATTTCCCGGCCAGAGCGTCCGGAAAGTCGATGTACTCGATCAGGCCGGCTGCGACCAGCGCTGAAAGGCCTCGCGGTGCCTCGCCATGCAGCGCGCGCAGGCTGTTGATCACCGCCACAGCCACATCATTGAACGGCTGCGCGCGACCGCTCCCGAGATTGAACACGCCACGCGCGTCAGGATGATCGAAAAACCATAGATTGACTGCGACAACGTCGTCGACGAACACGAAGTCGCGCTTCTGCTCGCCTGGCCCGAAGCCGCCGTACGCGCCGAAGAGGCGCACGCGACCATCGGTACGAAATTGCTGCTCGTGGTGGCACGCCACCGAAGCCATGCGGCCCTTGTGCTGCTCTCCGGGACCGTAAACGTTGAAGTAGCGGAACCCTGCGATCTGGACCGCAGTGCCCGGCAGTGCGCGGCGCACGGCCTGGTCGAACAGCAACTTCGAATAGCCGTAGACGTTGAGCGGATGTTCGTGCGCGGGATTCTCGACGAAAGTACTGGAGTCGCCATAGGTCGCCGCCGATGACGCATACAGCAGCCGCGTGCCGCGCACGATGCAGGCGTCGAGCAGAAGTCGGCTGCAGCGATAGTTGTTGGCCATCATGTAGCGGCCATCATGCTGCATGGTGTCGGAGCATGCCCCCTGGTGGAACACCGCCTCGACGCGACCGTAATGTCCGCGCGCGAAGTCGTCGTAGAACGACGCCTTGTCGACATAATCGTCGATGCGCAGATCAACCAGATTGCGAAACTTGTCACTCTGGGTCAGGTTGTCGACGGCGATGACTTCGCCGATGCCACGCGCGTTGAGCGCGCGCACGAGATTGCTGCCGATGAAGCCCGCCGCTCCAGTGACGATGATGCGCATGCTCTACTCCTGCGCGCCGGCCGGCCACAGCTCGGCGGCGCTGACGGTGGCGGTACCCAGCTTTCCGACGACGATGCCGGCCGCACGGTTGGCGGCGCGCACGGCGTCTTCGAGATCCGCGCCAGAGCTGAGCATCACTGCCAGAGCGGCGATCACCGTGTCGCCGGCGCCGGAGACGTCGAACACCTCCTTGGCCTGCGCCGGTACATGCAGACTGCCGGCGGCGCTGAACAAGCTCATTCCCTCTTCGGCGCGGGTCACGAGCACGGCTTCAAGATCCAGATCGCGGCGCAATTGCTGTGCGCGCTGCTCTAGTTCAGCCTCGCCGGACCACTCGCCGACAGCGTGCGCCAGCTCGGTCTTGTTGGGGGTGATCAGGGTCGCGCCGCGGTAGCGCGAATAGTCGCGGCCCTTGGGGTCTATCAGCACCCGCGTGCCTTGCCGGCGCGCGCGCTCAAGCATCTGCCCGACGTGGGTCAAACCGCCCTTGCCGTAGTCGGAGAACACCACGGCATCGTGGCCGTCGAGCTCCTGTTCGTAGCGATCCATCAGCCCGAGCAGCACCTCGTGGTCAGGCATGGACTCGAAATCCATGCGCAACAGCTGCTGCTGGCGCGAGATCACGCGCAGCTTGACCGTGGTCTGCAGTCCAGCCACCGCCGTCACCGCGTTGCGCACCGGCGATTCGCCGATCAGCCTGCCCAGACGTTGGCCGGCTTCGTCGGTGCCGACCACCGACAACAACGTCGCCTGCGCACCGAGGCTGACCACATTGAGCGCCGCATTCGCCGCGCCGCCCATGCGTTCCTGTTCGCGCTGCACCCGCGCGACCGGTACTGGCGCCTCCGGCGAGATGCGCTCGACCACGCCAAACCAGTAGCGGTCGAGCATGACGTCGCCGACCACCAGCACGCGGGCATCCGCAATCGTCTGTTTCACGTCAAGTCCCCGTGGCTGGGCGAACACTCGATGCACGCGCCGTGCACCCCGGCATTCTGCCGCAACAGCTCGGTCGCTGGCAGTCAGTCCGGGCCGCGCTCGTCAGCGACAGGCCGTCTTTCGATTTCCTAGGACGAACCAGAGGGCTTGATTTCGGCCTCCTCACCGCGCAACAGCTGGATGATGCGCAGTCCTTGTGGATCGGAGCGCAGCACCAGATGCATGGCCCCGCTGTATTCGGTCATGGAGGAAGCGCCGTGCACTAGGACACCTGCGTGATAGCGAACGCTCACATCGATCGTCGCGTGCGCGGTCGATACGATGCGAACGTCATAGAGCTGCAGGCGACGCAGGTCGCTGCCGGCAAACAACTGCCCATAGTCCTTGCGGATGGCGGCGGCGCCACCGTGATTCTCGCGCGCATCCGGAGCAAATAGCGCCATGAACCCACGCAGATCCGCCGATTCATAGGTGCTGACAAAGCGCTGCAGCAGAGCGCGAACAGCGGCTCCCAGCGCGGCAGGGGAGACGACCGAAACTGAAGGAGTCTCGACGGTAGGCGACATGGGAGTTGGCGCCGCTGCCGTCCCTGCCGCGCTCGCACTTCTCGCCGCCTGATGCGCGGCGGATGCCGGTGTCTCCGGTCCTCGCGCCGGCGCCGCGACTGCCGACGTTATTGATGCCTGTGAACCCGATGATGTGCGCCCCTGTGCAGCCTCGGCCGCGGCAGCCATCGCCAGCGCCTTCGTAGCACTCGCCGCCGCTGCGGGGTTGTACGCCTCTGCGGCGGATGACCCCTCGGTGACCGGCGACGCGATTCGTGCGGCGAGCAATGGCGCGGCGGCAGCAGTCCTGGTGGGACCGGCCACATTCCGGGGCGGCACCCGACCGACCTGCCGGACGGCAGGGGGATGGGGCGCCCGCGTGCCGCCCTGCGCAGGCTTGATCGCCGCGACCGACCGCGGGCTCGCCGGAGACCCGGCGTTATCCGCGCGGAACGATGCCGGCGAAACATTCGCCTGCGTGAGCCAATACGTCGCCAACAGAACCAGAAGCAGCGCGGCGGCCACGCTGCCGACCGCCCAGGTCGGCAACGCGCGCAGCAGGCGCAGTACCTCGGCGCATGAGCGCTCCACACCCAGCTGGAAACGTGCTCGGCGCGGCGGCATTACGGCCGGCGGCGGCCGCCGCTGGGCGCGTGCGGCGATCTCCTCGGGAGATCGGCGCAATTCGGTCCAGGCCCGCTGAACTCGATCGCCGTAAAGCGCATAAAGCGGATCGCGATTGCGAGAGGTCGCCAGCCAGTGCACCAGCAGCCGGAAATGTGTGCGTAGTATGTCCTGCGAGGCTCCGGGCCGCGCACCGAGCACGCGCCAAGCATCGGCGTCACGCGCGAACAAAGTCTGCGTCAGGTAAAAGGCTGCCGCTTCACGCAGCACTTCCCGTGACGTGTTGAGCTGCGCCGAAGCCTCGACCAGCGCCGCCTCCTCGCCGGAGGCGCAACGGATCACTCGATCAACGCCTTCCTCGGGCAGCAGATCATTGCGCAAGGCCTGAGCCTGCTGCGGCGCCCGGTACAGCCGCAAAGCCAATTCCAGCGCGGCGATGGCGTGGGGGTTCATGATGAATGGCGAACGCCTTTCGTGACGCGCTCAGGGTGACACATCGCCAAGCATGCGCCACGCCGTATGCATGATCATATTCCAAGCGCAACGGGTTACGGCCGGCTGTCCAGATGCCAAGGTCAAGCCGTCGCGCCGGTCGTGGAGGCCCATGGCAGCGCAGGCGGGTATCGCCGCCCTGCGCGCAGCGGCCGAAAGCACGGCGCATGACGATAGAACGCCCTGTCCTGCGCTGCATCGTGCCAGCCCGGAATACCCGACAACGGCAGCGGTCGCAGCTCCTGAGGATCGAGCAGGCAAGCTGGCGCGGCAACTGCCGCGGCTACCCCGACATCGACCGCGGTGCTGTCGCGACGACCTCCGTCATCGAGAAAAGCCAAAGCCTTAGCCGTCAGCAGCATATGCGGGCACAGCGCATGTTCGAGCAGTGCATGCCCCGGCACCTGCAAGGTGATACGACCATCGCACCAGGCCTCGCGCTGAAGCAGGAACAAGCCGATCCAGTCGTGCGCATCCCACAGTGCCATCAGACTGGCATCGCGCACGATCATCACCGCGCCGGCCTCGTCGAAGTGGGTCAGCGCCTGCTGGGCACGCGTGCGCTGTCGCCTGCCCACCTGCGCGATGCAATCGGTCTGGCGCACATTCAGTGCCGACTTGATGGCTGGGTAACACTTCCAGACCAGCGCATTGAGCAGGTCGTGCCAGTTGTGCCGGCGCGTGGCAATGACGCCGCGCTGCCTGATCCGCTGCTCGTAATGCAGTCCATCATCGCCCGGAGATTGCGCATCCACGAACGCCAGCGGCGCTCCGGTATGCCGATGCCACAACGGCTGCAGCCGCGCCTGCAATGCCGGCAATCCGGGCCAGTCGCCAAGAGCCAGCAAATCGCGAAAAGGGGCTAGCTCGGCGAAGGCGGGGCGATCAAAGACCGCGGCATCGACCTCGCCACGGGCGGGCGGGTTGAATCGCATCATCGGATTGTAGGGCCGCCCTGCGCAAAACTCCCGGATACGGCATGTGATGGTGCCGGGCCGCGAGCGGCGACGCGCGCGTGCTCGAGAAGTCCACCAATGCGGGAGCCAACCGATGACGACCACTCTGGCCTTCGGCGACTTTGCCGTCATCACTCAGACGCCGAAAAGAAGGCCCCGCGCGAGCGGGGCCTGGGCTGGTGGCTGGGGGACGAGGATATGCGCAGACCGTCACTGGTCTGAGCCCCTTCGGGGCCAGCTTCGCCGCGATGCGGCTCGCTGTCCGCTTTCGGCTGTCCTGCCGAAAGCGCCGAACAAGTCCGGCTTGCCTTCCCCGCCAGCCAATACGCCGCGGGCCCCTAACGGGGCCCGCGGCGTATTGGCTGGGGGACTAGGATTTTCCTGCCGGCGCTCTAAACCATTGATTACTATGGCTTTCCTTTCGACAGGTGGTATTTGGAGTGTCCCAAAAAGTGTCCAAGGCAAGCTAACAAACCTTGCGCATCTTTATGTTATACGGATGTTGTAGTTCATAGAGCAGTTTGCGAAACCTCCCCGCGCCGCCGGTGTCAAAGTGAAGTGACCCGCTTGGAGTTTGCCGGATGACCTCTCGCCCGCTGGGATTGTTTGATCAGGAGATCCGGCAGCGCAAGCTGCAGGCGCTGGGCGATCCGCTGGTGGCGCTGAACACCATCGTGCCTTGGGCGATCTTCCGCACGAAGCTGGAATCGATGCGCAACGAAGGCCGTGACCCGCGCAAGGATGGTCGCCCGCCGCACGACCAGCGGAAGTCCCCAAGGGACGATGGTTCATCTGCAGCAGCAGGCGCATGCGAGCGGATGAGGTCAGCGCACAGGGAACGTGCGCCTGGAGCAGGATAAAACGAAGTTCAGAACGAAGCGAAAGGCAACAGCAGCGACCAGCTCGAAGACGCGCCGCGCCACGCAATCGATCAGGCAGCATGCGGCGAGTTCAAAAACCGGTTCTTCAAACTGCTCTATAGTGTGTATACAGGACTCTCAATGGACCCGTACTTATTTCAAGCAATATTGAGAAGAGACGCCGAGGCTCACGCGGCACTTAGCAGAAAACAAAGGAAGAGGCGTTCTCCACAAAACATGCTGTCTAGAGAAATATCGGCAGAATATGAAATGATAAGCGCCCAATACGATCATTTGTCCAGGCACAAATACGAAAATAAACAATACGAAAAATCAATATTAAATATGGTTAAAGACAACGATGCGTTTTCGTATACACTTGAACATTTCAAAAATAAATACCATATCGAACAAAAAGAACTGGAATCTGTCTATAAAAATACTTTTGAAGAAGTACAGAAAAAAATCAGATAGTTCAGAAACCATAACTAATAATTCGAGAATAAACACATGCCGCTGAATCCGTCACATATAACTATTTTAATAGAAGAACTTGAAAGGCTCAGAAAAGAAAAACAGGCACTTGTTGACGAAACTCTTGGTGTCATAGAAGAAAACGTCAATTATAAAAAAGCCATTGCGGCGATTTTAAAGTCAAATGAATCGTTCAAGCATACAATTGAATACGTTATAGAAAAAATAGCGAACGAATCAAATGGTTCGGTTAATTCAAAAGAAATGCTGAAAAAAGAGGCCTCTGATATATTTAACGAAAGGGTTAAAAAAATAGAAGCTGTGTTAAATGAAAAAAGTTCTAAAGAAGTATTGAAAAAAGTTAAAACAAAATATAATATATAGTTTGTCGATTAGGAATTTTATGCTTATTTTCAAATTTATACAACGATTTGCTGAATTCATAACACCTTGAATCTAGCAATAAATAAAAGGTTTCATGTCAACTATGTTCCAGATGAATCAAAATCATCACTTTTACATTTGGCGTGCAAATCCTAAATCGTGGGTTTTGGCACGATCTGGCTCCCGATACTCTCGAAGAGCGAAGCGTAGCGCCGCGCAAGGATCAGAGCGCCTAGGCGTGCCCTAGGGAGGCGCGGGTCTCTAGGCTTGCTTTGATTACGCTACGCCCGCCTAGGGCTTGTTGGAGCGTTCTAGGGACTACCAGCCGGAAGTGCCAAGTTCCCCCGGCGGATTCAACTCTGATTCGCAACAGGGTTGACGGTGCCCTCGGCGAACACGACGAGGGGTGAGCGATAGCCTAGCGTTTTGCGCGGCCGGTGGTTGAGGCGATCTTCGATGGCGCGCAGTTGGGTATCGGTGATGGCGCTGAAGTCGAGGCCGTGCGGCAGGTATTGTCGAGTCAGGCCGTTGGCGTTCTCGTTGCTGCCGCGCTGCCAGGCCGCGTAGGGATCGGCGAAGAAGAAATCGGCCTCCAGTGCCGACGTCCCCCCGCTTTGAGTAGCGGGGTGGTTGAGAGTCCGGGTTTCAGAGTTGAATCTGCCCCGGCAGGTCAGCGTGGCGCATCGGCTTCGACCCCGGCACTTTGTCCCAAAAAGTGTCCCAAGTGGTAAGCGCCGAAATGAAAAAACCCCTTAAAAATCAAGGGGTTTAGAGAGCTGGCTGGGGGACTAGGATTCGAACCTAGATAGGCAGAGTCAGAGTCTGCAGTCCTACCATTAGACGATCCCCCAAAAACTGCGGGCTCGCTTGGACCCTCCCTGGTGGGCGGCACCCGGCTCGCCCTGCCATCAGACGATTCCCCAGGAGGGAACGCGATCAGCGCTTGGAGAACTGGGTCGCGCGACGGGCCTTGTGAAGGCCGACTTTCTTGCGCTCGACCTCGCGGGCGTCGCGGGTCATGAAACCAGCCTTGCGCAGCGGCGACTTTAGGGTGTCGTCGTACTCGACCAGGGCACGCGCGATGCCGAGACGGATGGCGCCGGCCTGGCCGGTGATGCCACCGCCCTCGACCGTGACCATGACGTCGAACTTCTCGGTCATCTGGGTCAGCTCCAGCGGCTGGCGCACGATCATGCGCGAGGTCTCGCGACCGAAGAACTGCTCGAGCGTCTTGCCGTTGACCGTGATCGCGCCGCCGCCCTTGCGCAGGAACACTCGCGCGGCGGAGGATTTGCGACGGCCGGTGCCGTAGTTTTGCTGCGTCATCGCCATGGCGGTTCCTTAGATGTCCAGCGTCTGCGGCTGCTGGGCGGCGTGCGGATGCTCCGCACCCTTGTAGACCTTGAGCTTGCGATACATGGCGCGACCGAGCGGGTTCTTGGGCAGCATGCCCTTGACGCCGATCTCGATCACGCGCTCGGGGTGCTTGTCGAGCAGATCCTTGAGCGACGCCGACTTCATGTTGCCGACATAGCCCGTGAAGCGGAAATAGCGCTTGTTGTCGAGCTTGGTGCCGGTGACTGCGACCTTTTCG
>JAJYDI010000068.1 GCA_021777635.1 Pseudomonadota bacterium | reverse complement strand
GGCCGATCACGCCGAAGTGCGGCATCACGCTGGCGGCCAGCGCGGCGAGGTGGGCGCGGTCGTGTTCGAAATGGTGCGTCATCACCAGCGCCGCCAGCGGAGGGGTCGCCAGCGGCGGCAGTGATCCGGGCGGCTGCGCATGCAGGCGATCAGCGTCTGCCGCACGCGGTGCCCAGCGTCCGCGGTGCTCCTGGACCTCCACCCACCAGCCCAGTACATGCAGCATCGACAGCAGCGCCGGCGTCTCCGGCCCGGCGCCCAGCAGCAGCGCACGCGCCGGCGGATGGATGGGCAGCGCCGGCATAGACGTCTGGACGTCCGCATGCATTGCATGACCGGCGGCATCCCACGACCAGCGCGCCGCGCCCAGGATCGCCGTGCCGGCGCCGTCCTCGGCCAGCGTCAGCTGCAACGCCGTCGCGCTGTCCGTCAGCGCCCGCAGCGCGACGCGCAACGGCGCGTCGGCCGGCAACGGCAGCAGCGCGATGCGCACGGCACCGCCGCAGCCCGAGCCGCTGCCGAACAGCAGGTCATCGGCGCTGCCGGTGTCGACGGCAACGAAAACCGCGTGTGCGCGGGCCAGTACGCCGCGCGCGGCATCCTCCAGTTCGGCATCCAGGCAGCCGCCCGAAAGCGCGCCGGCGCGCACGCCATCGCCGTCCAGCAGCAACAGCGCGCCGGGTTTGCGATAACTGGGTCCGGCCCGCGCGACCAGCACGCCGAGAACGGCCTGCGGCGTCGCGGCCAAGGCGTCCAGCACGCCACGCAGGCCGCCGCGCGGCGCGGCCGGCGGATTCGGGTGCATCCTCATGCGAGTGTATCGGGCATGACGGATGCAGCGGTCCCGGTGGCGGCACTGACCGCCGCGTGTCGTCCTGCCCGGTTCCGCTGGCCGTGCACGCGGCTGCCTCAGCGGGATCGCCGCGGCCAGGCGGTCAGCCAGGCCAGCGCGCCGCCACACGCCAGCACGGCCGGCGGCAGCCATCCGCGTCCCGGCGCCAGCGCGGCGCTCAGCACGGCGGCGATCAGCAGCGTGCTGCCCAGCAGTCCGCCGGCCAGCAGCCGCCGGGTGCGCCGCGACTCCGCGGTCAGCTGCGCGAGATCCTCCGAGGCGATCGCCAGCCGACCGCGCCCCTCGGCGACCTGGCTCAGCGCTTCGCGCACCAGCTCGGGCATGCGCGGCGCCGCGGCCAGCCATTCCGGCAGGCGCCGGCGCAGCTCGCGAAACATGCGCGCCGGACCGTAACGGCGGCGCAGGATGCGCGCCAGCACCGGTTCGGCCACCGCCCAGATGTCGATATCCGGATCGAGCTGGCGACCCAGGCCCTCGATGTTGAGCAGGGTCTTCTGCAACAGGATCAGCTGCGGCTGCAGGGTCAGCTCGAAGCGGCGCGCGGTGTTGAACATCTTCATCGTGACCTCGGCGATCGAGATCTCGCTCAACGGTCGCGTGAAGTACGGCTCGCAGACCGTGCGCGTCGCGGCCTCGAGTTCGTCGATGCGCACGTGCGCCGGCATCCAGCCGGCGGCCAGGTGCAGTTCGGCGATGCGCCGGTAGTCGCGCCGGAACAGCGCCATGAAGTTCTCTGCCAGCCAGTACTGGTCGGCTTCCGGCAGCGTGCCCATGATGCCGAAGTCCAGCGCGATGAAGCGCGGCTCGGCGCCGCTCGACGGATCGACCCAGATGTTGCCGGGGTGCGCGTCGGCATGGAAGAAGTTGTCGCGGAACACCTGCTCGTAGAACAGCCGCACGCCCTTGGCGGCGAGGCGCTTGCGGTCGATGCCGGCGTGGTCGAGCGCGGCGATGTCGTCGGCGGGAATGCCGCGCACGCGCTCCAGGGTGAGCACGCCGGCGGCGGTGAAATCCCAGTGCACCAGCGGCACGTAGAGATCGGGCGAGTCCTGGAAATTGCGCCTGAGCAGGCTGGCGTTGGCGCCCTCGCGCTGCAGGTCGAGCTCGTGCTCGAGGGTCTTTTCGACCTCGCTGACGATGTCGTGCGGACGGATCCTGTCGGCGCTCGGGTGATGGCGGGCGACGATGTCGGCCAGCGCGCGCAGCAAGGTGACGTCGCGGGCGATGCGCGGGGCGATGCCCGGGCGCAGCACCTTGATCACCACCGCACGGCCGTCGTGCAGGGTCGCCGCGTGCACCTGCGCGATCGAGGCCGAGGCCAGTGCCGCCTCGTCGAACGCGGCGAACAGCACGTCGACCGGGTGGTCCAGCGCGCGCTCGATCGCCGCGCGCGCCTCGGCGCCTGGAAACGGCGGCACCTGGTCGCGCAGCAGGGCCAGCTCGTCGGCGACGTCGGCCGGCAGCAGGTCGCGGCGGGTCGACAGGATCTGTCCGAACTTGACGAAGATCGGGCCCAGTTCGGTCAGGGCCAGGCGCAGGCGCGCACCGCGCGGCTGCCCGCGTACCGCGACGACCTGCGGAAACAGCGGGCGCAGAAGGCGCAGCGGCGTCGCCAGCGACGTGCCGGCGGCGAACGTGTCGAGGCGATAGCGCAGCAGCAGGACGGCCACGCGCAACAGCCGCGGCGCGTGACGCAGCGTGCTCATCCGCGCGACCCCGCGCGCGCGGCCAGCGCATCGACGCGCGCCTGCAGGCGGTCGGCGCGCTCGCGCAAGGTATCGACGGCATCGAGGAAATCCTCGACCTCGGCGCGTGCGGGCGTCAGCCGCGCCTCGTCGCGCAGCCAGTCGGCGCCGTCCGCGGCGGCGTGCTGCGCTCCGCGCCGGACGGCAGCGAGGCCGGAAGCAAACGCCCGCGCCAGCGGCACGCCCAGCACCTCGCCGAAGCTGTCGGCGAAAGCCTGCTCGAAATCGGGCCGGAACTCGCGCGCCAGCCGTTCCAGCCGCCGTGCCAGGTCGGCATCGCCGGCGATCTCGACCGCGCCCGGCGCCAGCGCGCCGTCGCCGCCCGCCAGCGCCAGCTTCAGCAGCGCACCCGGTGTCAGTCCGACGTGCAGCGCGGCGTCCGCGGCGGGCGGTCCGATCGTGAGCGCGCCGTCCCGCGCGCCGAGCGTCAGCGCCAGCCCGGGTCCGCGCAGGTGCACGCTGAGCGTGCGGCCCTGCAGCGCGGCCAGGCGTGCCACGGCATCGGGATCGAGCGCCAGCGCGCGATTCAGCGCGGTCTGCAGCAGGCGTCCGGCGACGGCACGCAACGGTGGCGGGATCAGGGCGTTGGGCGCGGGCGCGGACATGCCGGCGATTGTAGCGGTGCCTGTCGCGCCGGGCATGCACGCGACGTCACACCGCGCCGGGATAGCGCAATTGCCGCCAGGCTTCGTACACCGTCACCGCGACCGCGTTGGACAGATTCAGACTGCGGCTGCCGGCGACCATCGGCAGGCGCAGGCGGCATTCGTCGGGCAGCGCATCCAGCACCGCATCCGGCAAGCCCCGGCTCTCGGCGCCGAACAGCAGCGCGTCGCCGGCGGCGAAGCGCACCGCGTCCGGGCGCGTGCTGCCCCGGGTCGTCAGCGCGAACACGCGCGGTGCGCCCAGCGCGGCCAGGCAGGCGTCGAGATCGTCGTGCACCTGCGTGCGCGCGTATTCGTGATAATCCAGCCCGGCGCGGCGCAGCCGGGTGTCGTCGAGTTCGAAACCCAGCGGCCGCACCAGATGCAGCGCGCAGCCGGTGTTGGCCGCCAGCCGGATCACGTTGCCGGTGTTGGGCGCGATCTCGGGATGGACCAGGACGATATGCAGCATCGGCGCATTATGCGGAGCATCGCGGGCGGAAATCGCGCGTCGCGCCGGACAGCGCGGCCCGGGCGGGCCGGACGATGGGCGCGCGTGGTGCGGTCACGGGCAGACCACGCCGTCGCGCAGCGCCGGTGAGCAGATGCCGCCGACGTGTGCGGCGGGAGGCGCGGACGCGGCGAGGGGCGTCGCGGCCCGCGCCGGCAGGCTGACCAGCATCCCGCCCAGCACCAGCGCGATCAGCAGGGCGTGCAGGGTGAAGACCAGGCGCATCAGCTTGAGTTCGGTGTTCATGACGGACTCCGCAGCATCGCCGCAGGGGGCGGCGGGAAGTCCTACGCAAGCGCCGTGCCAGCGCGGCGCGCGGCAGGCCCCTCGCGGAATCAGCCACTTGCGATCACGGGTTGGTGCCCGCCGCGATGTCCGCGGACGCCCGCTCAGCGCAGCGGACAGCGACCGTCGAGGTCGGCGTCCCGCGCCGCGGCCAGTTCGGCGCGGGGGATGTCGCTGCGCGACTGCGCCGGCGGAAAGTCGATGGTGACCCGGATGTTGTCGCCGCGCGCATCGCGCAGGTTGGACAGTCCGGCGTAGCGCCGCAAGGCACGTGTCCGCAAGTCGTAGCGGACGTCGATGTGCGGCAGCAGGAAGCCGAACCAGCGGCCGAGCTCGAGCCGGAACGCCACCTCGCCGCGCGCCGCGGCTGCGGTGTCTTCGATGCGCGTGATCCTGAAGCCGATGGCCCGCAGACGACTGGGGACGAGAAACTCGACCGGCACGGTCACGCCGGAGAGCAGGGCGTCGAAATGGGCGCGCACGAAGGCGTCGAATCCGGCGTCGATCACCAGGTGCCGCGCGGCTGGCAGCGGTCTGGATTTTTCATGGCTGGCGCGATTCGTCCGCACGTACACGCGGCGCATGCCATCGGCGTTGCGCCGCACGCCTTCGCGGTAACCGGTCTGCGCGTCATCCAGCGCGAAGTCGGGCGCGGCGGGATCGCCGCCGCGGGCGTCGTCCTCGCGGCGCGCGAAGGGCAGGCCATCGGGGCAGCGGTACAGGGTCAGCCGGCGGGTGCCGCCGTCCCAGACGAAGTCCTGCTCGATGTAGACCAGCCTGCCGGCGTCGTCGCGCGCTTCGCCGCGATCGCCGCTGATCGCAGCGGACGGCGCGCCGGGCACGGCTTTCCGCGCGGCCGCGGCCGGCGTCGGCACCGCGCCGGCGACGAGCAGCATCGCGGCGAGCGCGGAGACGGCGAAGGGATTGCGCGTGTGCATCGAGGATCCTGGTCGGCGGGGGTGATCCGGTCGCGAGCCTCGGCGCGATGGCGTCAACCGGACGTGACTCCGGGGATGCTCGATTACGCGCGGCGACCGGCCGCCGGATGCAGCCGCCTAAACCCGGACCTCCGGCTGCGGATCGTTCATGCCCCACTTCCGGCGCGACGGCATTGCCCTGCACTGCCGCCGGCACGGCGCCGGACCGGCGTTGCTGCCGATCCGGCGCGACCTGCACGGTTCGGGCCGGAGCGACAAGCCGCGCGGACCGTATGCCATCGCGACCTTTGCCGCCGATCTCCGGGTGCTGCTCGATGCACTCGCCATCGGAGCGGCGACCTGCTGGGTTTCTCGCTGGGCGGAGCGGCGGCGCTGGCGATGGCGCTGACCCGGCCGGCGCTGGCGCGCGTGCCGGGCCTGCGCCGCGCGGCGCGGATCGTGGCGCGACGGATGTTTCCGCGTCCCGGGCAGGCGCCGAAAAAGCGCCGTCACGCCGCGCGCATGGGCGCACAGTGCATCGTGATCGCGGGTTCGCGCCCACGGCACGCCGTTCGACGCCAGCGTCGCGTTCAACCGCGCGGCACTCGATTTCCTCGCTGCCGGTTCTTTTGCAGCGGCGCCGGCGCCGGCCTGCTACCAGGGCAGCTCGCTGCCATCGTAAGCATAGAAGCGGCCGCCCTCGCTCGGCGTCACGCGCGCCAGCACGGCGAGCATGCCGCGTACCGAGGTTGGCGCATCCAGCGGCGCTTGTTCGCCGCCCATCGCGGTGCGCACCCAGCCGGGATGCATCGCCAGCACGGTGATGCCGCGCGGACCGAGTTCCGCCGCCAGCCGACGCATGCCCATGTTCAGCGCCGCCTTGCTCATTGCGTAGCTGACGCTGCGGTAGCTGCCGGCCTGCGCGATCGAACCCAGCTGCGAGCTGACGCACAGCACCCTGGCGGCGTGGCCCTGCGCCAGCAGCGGGGTCAGGGCCTCGGTCAGCAGCAGTGGCGCGCTGGCGTTGATCGCGAAACTGCGCGCCAGGTCCTCGGCGCGCATCGAGCCGTAACGCTCGCCCGAGACCAGCACGCCGGCGTTGTTGATCAGCACATCAAGATGGCTGACGCCGGCGGCCACCAGTCGCGCCGGCAACGCGGCGATGGCCTCGGCGTCGGCGACGTCCAGCGGCTGCTGCCGCAGTCGCTGCGGATGCTTGGTGGCCAGCGCCGCCAGTTCGCCAGCCGTCGGCGCCGGTGTACGGCTGCAGGCAATCACCTGCAGGCCCTGGGCCAGCAGCTGCCGCGTGAATTCGAGGCCGAGGCCGCGATTGGCGCCGGTGATCAGGACGGTACGCATGGCCGGTCTCCGCTGGGCACGCCGGCAGCGTGTGCGACGCGGAGCCGGCTGGCAAGTGGCCGTGATCGCCGGCGCGACGTCCGGCGCGGGGCGGCATCGGCGCCAGCGCCGCGTGCTGAACGTGGCGCGACCGCCGGTGCGCGCGGCGGCGCCGCTGCGTTCGTCTGCGGTTATCCTTGCCGGGCGGAATTCCCGCCCGGTTCCAAGGTGCCGACGATGCGCAAGACCCTGTTCGCCGCAATCGCCATCAGCCTGATGCTGAGCGGCTGTTCCTGGGGCATCCGTCTGCAGCCCGCCGGTCGCGCCGTGCGCGCGGCCTATGTTGACAGCGTCGCCGGCTGCCGGCAGCTGGGCGACGTGACGGTGTCGGTCACCGACCACGTCGGGCCCTTCGATCGCGGCAACCTGACCGTGCGCGATGAGCTGGAGGTGCTGGCGCGCAATGCCGGTGCCGGCATGGGCGCCGACACGGTCAAGCCCCTGGCCGCACCGGTCGACGGCCAGCAGCAGTGGGGCGCCTATCGCTGCGGTCCGGCCGTCCCCGGCGCCGCCATGGCGCCGGCCGCCAGTGCCGCGCCGCCCGCGTTGCCGGGCAACACGCCGGCGCAGACCCTGCCGCTGAAGACCGAGCCGCTGCAGATCCAGAATGTACCGGCCGGCGCCGCCAGCAGCGGCGGCGGCTGAGCGGCACCGGATCCGAGTCCGTCGCGGTCGTCACTGGCCGCTGCTGGCGGCGCTGGCCGCGGTCGCGGCTTCGCGCTGCTGTTTCAGGGTGCGATAGTGTGCCCGTTGCGCGGCCTGAGCCTGCACGGTCGTGGCGCGCTCGGCCCGGGCTTGCGCCAGCGCCTCGCGCTGGGTATTGACCACGCCGCGCTGGCGGGCGATGTCGTCGCTGATGAATTTCGGCACCGTCTTCTGCGTGTGCTCGATCTCCGCCGCGCGCTGCAGCAGGTCTGCCAGGGTGCGTTCCTGGCTCTTCAGATTGAGCTCGGTGGTCCTGATGGTCTGGTCGATCGCGCCCAGCTGCTCCTGCTGCTCCTGCTGCAGATCGCTTTCCTGCGGGTAGGCGGCCAGCATCTGGCGGTCGGCTCGGGCACGGTCGCGGGCCTGTCTGGCCGCCGCCGCCTGGACCGCGGCCGCGGCCTCGCGCTGCTTGCGCTCCTGCGGAGTCAGCGCGCGCTCGACCGTGCGCACGACGATGCCCTGGTCGTTGATCAGCTCGTAACCGTACTTCACGGCGTCCGGCGGCAGGCTGTCGCTGAAATGCAGCACGCCATGGGCATCGCGCCAGCGATAGTGCGCGGCACCGCTTGCGGCCACGGCGGCGGTGGTCGCCACGGCCGCGATGACCAGGGCCAGGCTTGCCAGAACGTTGCGGATGCGCATGCGCGGTGCTCCGTGGACAGGGCTGCGAGTATAGGCGGCGATCAGGCGACACCGTAACGGGCGCGATAATCGCTCAGGCGCGCGTGTTCAGCCGCCAGCTCGGCGTGCGCCGCCGTGTAGGCGAGCAGGTCGCTCAGGCGCGCGATCGCCAGTACCGGGATCGCGAACTCGGCGCTGATCTCCTGCGCCGCCGACCGCGCGCCCTGGCCGCGTTCCTCGCGGTCCAGCGCGATCAGCACGCCGGCCGGCTGCGCGCCCCGGGCGCGGATCAGTTGCAGCGACTCGCGCACCGCGGTGCCCGCGGTCAGCACGTCGTCGACCACCAGAACGCGCCCGGCCAGCGCTGCGCCGACCAGCAACCCGCCCTCGCCATGATCCTTGGCCTCCTTGCGGTTGTAGGCAAACGGCAGGTCGCGGCGGTGGCCGTCGGCCAGCGCGATCGCCGTGGCTGCGGCCAGCGGGATGCCCTTGTAGGCGGGGCCGAACAGCATGTCGAAAGCGAGGCCCGAACCGATCGCCGTCGCCGCATAGGCGCGACCGAGGCGTGCCAGGGCGGCGCCGCTGGCGATGCGGCCGAGATTGAAGAAATACGGGCTGACGCGGCCCGACTTCAGGGTGAACTCGCCGAAGCGCAGCACCCCCTGGTCACGGGCGAGGTCGAGAAAGTCGCGTTGATGGGCAAGCATCGGCGGTCCGCAGGCGGTTGTCGGCACGCGCACGGCCGCAGGCCGCCGTGCGCGCCGCGATGATAGGCCATCAGTGCGGGCAGCTGCCCCGATGCCGGCCCCGCGACGGCTTAGGAAACGATCGCCTTTCGGCTACGCTTGGATCCACCCGATGCCTGCAGGCTCATTCCCGGTCGCGTGTCCGATGCGCATCATCACCTTCAATGCCAACGGCATCCGTTCGGCGGCGTCCAAGGGGTTCTTCGACTGGTTCGGTGCTCAGCACGCCGACGTGCTGTGCCTGCAGGAGACCAAGGCACAGGAGCACCAGCTCGACGCGGCGGTGTACCGGCCAGCGGGCTACCACGGCTACTTCCACGATGCGCGCAGCAAGAAAGGCTACAGCGGCGTGGCCATCTACGCCCGGCGCCAGCCTGACCAGGTGCTCAACACGCTGGACTGGAAAGCATTCGACCAGGAAGGCCGCTATCTGGAGGCGCGTTTCGGCAACCTCAGCGTGGTGTCGCTCTACATCCCGTCCGGTTCGTCGGGCGAGGAGCGCCAGCGCTTCAAGTTCGCGGCGATGGAGCGTCTCGCGCCGATCTTCGACGGCTGGCTGGCCAGCGGCCGCGATTACGTGATCTGCGGCGACTGGAACATCGTCCACACCCGGCTTGACATCAAGAACTGGACCTCGAACCAGAAGAACTCCGGCTGCCTGCCCGAGGAACGCGCCTGGCTGGATGCGCTGTTTCGCGAGCGCGGCTGGGTGGACAGTTTCCGCGCGCTGAAACCCGAGGCGGTCGAATACACCTGGTGGTCGCAGCGCGGCAACGCGCGCGCCAACGACGTCGGCTGGCGCATCGACTACCAGGTGGTGACGCCGTCGCTGCACGCGCGCCTGCGCGCCTGCGCGATCCATCCGCAGCCGCGCTTTTCCGACCATGCGCCCTACGTGGTGGATTACGCGCTTGACGGTGCCGCGTGAGCGACCCGGGCACGGCAAGATCGGCATCATCCGTGCCGCGCCCGCGCGGATGGCGCGCCTTGAACGCGGCGTTCGCGACACCGGCCGCGCGCACCATGTTCTTTTTCGGGTTCTCCTCGGGGCTGCCGTTCCTGCTGGTCGGCGTCACCCTGTCGGCATGGCTCAAGCAGTCCGGTGTCGATCTGGCGCTGATCGCGCTGGTCAGCTATGCCACGTTGAGCTACACGCTGAAGTTTCTCTGGGCGCCCGCGGTGGATCGCCTGCGACTTCCGGTGCTCGGCCGGCTGGGCCAGCGGCGCAGCTGGATCCTCGCGGCCCAGCTGATACTGGCTGCGGCGCTGGCGGGCATGGCACTGCTGACGCCGACGATCTCGTTCGCACTGTTCATCGCCTGCAACGGCATCGCGGCGTTTGCCGGCGCCACCCAGGACGTGGCGATCGACGCCTATCGCGTGGAGATCGCGCCGCTCGAGGCGCAGGGCGGGCTGGCATCGACCTACACGCTCGGCTACCGGCTGGCGCTGATCGTCAGCAGCGTGGGCACGCTCTACATCGCCCAGTTCGCCGGCTGGCGCGTCGGGTATCTGGTCATGGCGTTGATTCTGGCGATCCCCGCCGCAGCGGTGCTGCGCGCGCGCGAGCCGGAAAATCGCCTGCCGCGCGCGGCGTCGCTGGGCGCGGCCATCCGCGAGGGCGTGATCGGTCCGTTCCGCGAATTCTTCATGCGCTTCGGCTGGCCGCTGGCGCTGGCCCTGCTGGTATTCGTCGGGCTGTACAAGCTGCCCGAGCAGATGGTGGGCGTGGTCGCCTATCCGTTCTACATGCACCTCGGTTTCAGCCTGACCGATATCGCCAATGTCTCGAAGATCTACGGCGTCATCGTCAGTCTCGTCGGCGCCTTTCTCGGTGGCTATGCGGTCACGCGCTTCGGCCTGCGCGGACCGGTCATCCTCTCGGTGCTGGGTATTGCGCTGTGCAACCTGCTGTATGTGCTGATGACCGCGCACCCGGGGTCCCTCGCCTACTTCGCCCTGGCTCTGTCCGGCGACAATCTCGCCAACGGGTTCGGGGGCACGGTCCTGGTCGCGTTCATGTCGGGCCTGACCCATCGCGGCTACACCGCCACCCAGTACGCCCTGCTGAGCTCGCTGGCCAACCTGCCCGGCAAGCTGA
>JAJYDI010000067.1 GCA_021777635.1 Pseudomonadota bacterium | reverse complement strand
CCGCGCGGTCGGCGCCCGCGGGCCGGACGCATTGAACCGATCGCGCCCGACGCGCCCGGCCATGATCGACGACCGCCCGTACGATTCCGGTGCCCCCTGGTGGATGGCCCTGTTCGGCCGCCTGCTGACACCGTGGCTGCGCATCAAGCGCGATCCGGCCGAACCGGCGCAGCTGCTGCAACCGGACGCTCCGGTGTGCTACGTGATCGAGCGCCACGGCCTGTCGGACGCGCTGATCCTCGACCGCGCCTGCCGCGAAGCCGGACTGCCGCCGCCGCTGCGGCCGATCAACGTGCCCGGCCTGCGTCGGCGCCGCGCGCTGTTCGCGCTCAACCGCCGCGACGGTCTGGTCTTCGGCCGCCTGCGCCGGCGCGCGGCGCGCGAAGCGTTGCTGGCATTGCTGCGCGGACTCGAGGCACAGCCGCAGCAGGACATCCAGGTGGTGCCGGTGGCGATCTACGTCGGCCGCGCCCCCAACCGCCAGTCCGGCTGGTTCCGCGTGCTGTTTTCGGAAAACTGGGTGATGGTCGGGCGCTTCCGGCGCCTGCTGGCGCTGCTGCTCAACGGCCGCGACACCATCGTCCACTTCTCGCCGCCGGTCAGCCTGCGCCAGGTGCTGGCCGAGTCGCGCGCGGCCGGCGAGGCGCCACCGCGGCTGGCACGCAAGCTGACGCGCGTGCTGCGCGCGCATTTCCGCCGCATCCGTGCCGCGGTGATCGGCGCCGACCTGTCGCACCGGCGCACCGTGGTCGACGCCGTGCTCAATACCGAAGCGGTGCGCCAGGCGATCACCCAGACCGCGCTGCGCGAGAGCATCAGCCGCGCAGCGGCGTGGCGCCGCGCGCATGGCTACGCGATGGAGATCGCCGCCGACTACTCGCATCCGGTGGTGCGCTCGGCGTCGTTCCTGCTGTCGGGGTTCTGGAACAAGCTGTTCGACGGCATCGGCATGCATCATCTGGAATCGCTGCGTGCGGCCGCGCCGGGCCACGAGGTGATCTATGTGCCCTGCCACCGCAGCCACGCCGACTATCTGCTGTTGAGCTACCAGCTGTACCAGAACGGCCTGGTGCCGCCGCACATCGCCGCCGGGGTCAATCTCAACCTGCCGCTGGTCGGCGCCTTCCTGCGTCGCGGCGGTGCATTCTTCCTGCGCCGCAGCTTCAAGGCCAACGCGCTCTACTCGACGGTGTTCGCCGCCTACGTCGATCAGCTGTTCCAGCGCGGTGTGGCGCTGGAGTATTTCGTCGAGGGTGGACGCTCGCGCACCGGGCGCCTGCTGGCACCGCGCAGCGGCATGCTGGCGATGACGGTGCGCGCCTTCCTGCGCTCGCCGCGGCGGCCGGTGCTGTTCCAGCCGGTCTACATCGGCTACGAGAAGTTGATGGAGGGCAACAGCTACATCGGCGAGCTCAGCGGGCAGCCCAAGGAAAAGGAATCGTTGTGGAGCGTGCTGCGCGCGCTGAAGGTGCTGCGCCAGCGATACGGCCGCGTCACGCTCAACTTCGGCGAGCCGATCCTGCTCGAACCGCTGCTGGACCAGACTGCGCCGGAATGGCGCACCGCGCGCGGCGCCGAGGACGAAAAGCCCGCCTGGCTGCCGGGCCTGATCGATACGCTGGCCGAGCGCGTGCATGTCGAGATCAACCGCGCCGCCGACGTCAATCCGATCAACCTGCTGGCGCTGGCGCTGCTGGCCACGCCCAAGCACGCGATGGCCGAGAGTGACCTGCTGGCACAGATCGAACTGAGCAAGGCGCTGCTGCTGGAGCTGCCCTACGCCGAGCGCGTCACCGTCACGCCGGCGTCGCCGGCCGAGATCATCGCCTACGGCGAGCGCATGGGCTGGGTGCGGCGAGTGCGCCATCCGCTGGGCGACGTGCTGCTGTGCGAGGGTGACCAGGCCGTCCTGCTCAGTTATTTCCGCAACAACGTGCTGCACCTGTACGCCTGCGCGGCGTGGGTGGCGGCGTGCTTTCTCAACAACCGGCGGATGACGCGCGCCGCGCTGCTGCGCCTGGGCCGGCTGGTGTACCCGTTCATCCGCAGCGAACTGTTCCTGCCGTGGGACGAGGATGGCTTCGGCGAGCGCCTGCAGGCGACGATCGGGTTCTTCCTGCGCCGCGGCCTGCTTGAGGCGCAGGGCGACGGCCGCGTGCTCGAACGCGGCCCCGGCCAGGGCGACGGCGCCTATCAGCTGCGGGTGATCGCGCACAGCCTGCTGCAGGCCTTCGAGCGCTACTACATCGCGCTCGCCGCGCTGGTCAAGAACGGCCCCGGCACGCTCACCGCGCAGGAGCTGGAAACCCAGTGCGTGCTGACCGGCCAGCGCCTGGCCCTGCTGCTGCAGCTGGGCGCACCGGAATATTTCGACAAGGCGCTGTTCCGCGGCTTCATCCAGCTGCTGCGCGCGCGCGGCGTGGTGCGCCCGGGCGCCGACGGCAAGCTCGATTTCGACGCCGCGCTGGCCGACATCGTGCGCGACGCGCGCGTGGTGCTCGCGCGCGCGGTGCGCCAGGCGATCCTCAAGATCACCCCGGGCAACGAATCGGCCAGCGCCGAACCGGAACTGCGGCACGCCGACGGCGGTGACTGAGTCCGGCGCCGCGCTGCGCAAAGTGCCTGCGTGCCGGATCCGGCGACCGCCCCCGGCCAGCGATGGCCCCGCGCATGCGGAAACCCTGCCGCCGCGCCGGTCGGCGCGGCGGCAGCGCGCGTCTCAAGGACGCTTCACCTGCAAGGTATAGCTGTGGCCGTTGACGCTGTGCAGGACCACGGCATAAGTGCCGTTGGCCAGGCTCAGGCCCGGCTGTGCCGGCGGCAGGCTGATGGCCGCGCGCGCGCCCATCTTGGCGGTGATGCCGGCGTAGCCCGGAGCGAACTTGTTGTAGTCGTAGTCGTTGGCGAAGGCGGTCTTCGGCAGCGCCGCCAGTGTGGCGCCGTCCCACGCCTCGATCACCTGACCCTGCGCGCCGATCAGCTCGGCGCGGATGATGTTGGCCGGCTCGGCCGGCGTGCCGGCATCCAGATACGCGGTGAAGCGCACCGAACCGTCGGCGCCGACGCTGCCCGCCGACAGGCTGATGTGGTGCTTGGCCGGACTGACCGGGCCGCCGTGGAAGGGCGTGATCACCGAGCCGCGGAAGTCGTTGTAGGTCAGCACCACGAACAGCACGGTGACGATGGCGCCGATCAGGCCCAGGCGATTGACCCGCTGCGCGCTCCAGGTGCCGCTGCCGAACCACTGGAACCAGCCGCGACCGGCCAGCGCGGGATTGCGCCGCAGCATCCAGCTGTCGACGGACCAGGCTGCCGAGCCGGCCACGAACAGGGTCACACCCATGGCGAAGTTGCTCGCGGCCATGGTCCATTCATCGATGCAGGTCGCACCCTGCCAGCCGAACAGCAGCATCAGCACGACGCTGATCCCGATCGTGACCAGCGCCGACAGTCGGGTCATGAAGCCGAAGATCAGGAACAGGCCGAAGATCAGCTCGGCGGCGCTGAACACGATCACGCCGGCATACAGCAGGGTGAAGTGGTGCAGCATGTAATCGACGACATGATCCATGCCGAGCAGCGCGCCGGGCATCGCCGACTGGAACTTGTTGGCCATCCAGCTCGACGCGTGCGGGTCGAGCTTGCTCGGCGCGTAGATGAAACGCCGACTGCCGCCGCCCCAGAAGATCCAGCCCTGCACGAAGCGCACCGCCAGCAGGGCCACGGCGGCAAGCCGCCAGCCATCCGCGGCGGCGCTGCCGCCGGCTTCGATCGATCGCTGCGTGTTCATGGTTGCTCCTTGGTGGTCCGGGGTTGAGGGGTTGCTGGTGCAGCGCGCCCGCGGCGGCGCACGAATGCCGCCGCCGCGGGCCGATCCGCCGACGGCGGGCGCGGGCGAGCGCCTGCTTGCGGCGCGACGCTGCCGAGGACATGGCCGTCAACGACACGTCCGTACATCGACATCGGGGTATCGTGAAAACGCGCGCGGGTCTCGGCGACGTCACCGGTATAGCGCGGATCCTGCGGTCGCTCCTGGCTATCCACGTACAGCGCCACGTCCCAAGCCTCCTGGTCGCTCAGGCTCCAGCCGTTGCCCAGCGGCATGTTGGCCTTGATGAAGCCGGCGGCGAGGTTGACGTTGCCCATGCCCGCGCCCCAGTTGAACGAGTCCGGCCCCCACAGCGGCGGGAACGCCAGCCTGCCCCAGGCTTCGCGGCCGCGACCCTCGGCGCCGTGGCAGATCGAGCATTTGGCGGTATAGACGGCTTTGCCTCGGACACGATCCGGCGTCTGCTCCGGCTGCGGCAGGATCGGGTAGCCGGCGCCGGCCAGCGTGACATGGGTCGGTGCGCCGGTCGCCATCCAGTAACTGTAGGATTCCAACGCGACCAGCACCGGGTCCCCCAGCGGCGGCGCCTTGCCGTTCATGCTGAAGCGGAAGCAGCCTTGCAGGCGCTCGGCGAACGTGTTGACGTGCCCGGTCTTGCTGCGATAGACGGGATAGCCCACCCATGCGGCCCACAGCGGCGCGCTGTCGGCCAGACGTCCGGCATCGAGATGGCAGTTCTGGCAGGTCAGCGCATTGCCGACGAATTGCGGCGCCGCCTGGCCGGTGCGGGTGAACAGCGCTTCGCCCTGGCGCACGACGGCGCCGAATGCATCGTCCGGGATGGCGCGGCGCGGCGGGGGCGTGAATGCCACCGCGGCCGGCGCGGCCGGCAGCACGCGCGCCGTGGCGGCGGGTGGCGGCGATGCGCCGTGTTGCGTGCATCCGGCCAGACCGACCGCCGCTGCCAGCAGGGCGAGTCGGCCCCGGCAGGCACTGCGCGCGTTCACGGCACGTCCTTGCTGCTTGCGGCCGCCACGGGGATGGCAGGCTGCTGCTCATAGTACGCGGCGACCGCCGCGATCTCGGCCGCCGTCAGCCGCCTGGCGATCGCGCCCATCAGGCCCAGCGGGCCGGGGGGGCGCCGGCCCTGTTGCCAGGCCTCGAGCTGCCGCCGGATATACAGCGCGGACTGGCCCGCGAGCGGCGGGAATTCGTCGCCCAGACCGACGCCGCCGGGACCGTGGCAGGCGGCGCAGGCGGGCACGGCACCGCGGCCCTGCACCGCCAGCGCGATGCCGAGCGCCGGCGGCGGCGCGGTCACGGACGCGGGCGGCGGCGGCGCCAGCGCGGCGAAATAGCGGGCCAGCGCGACGATCTCGGCCGGCGTCAGGGTGTGCGCGATCACCTGCATGCTGGGGTTGTCGCGGGCCTCGGCCCGGAAATGCGTCAACTGGCGGGTCAGATAGGCATCGGGCAGCCCCGCCAGATGCGGAATGCCGGCGAGCCGGTTGCCCTCGGCGTGGTTGCCATGACAGGCGGCGCAGGCGTGCGCGCCGCGGCCATTGCCGTGCATCACGATCTGCACGGCATCGACGCCTTGTGCCTGCAGCGCCGGCCCGGTGACGAACACGAACACGGCACCCAGGGCGCGCCGCCGCACGGTCCGCATGGCATCTGCGTGCCTCACGGCGCACGGAACTGCTGCTGCCAGCCCCAGTGCGCGAAGATCGCCTGCCCTCGCGCACCGCGCAGGAACGCGACGAACGCGCGCGCCTCGGCACTCGCCCGGCCGCGCGCGGTGAGGCCCGCGCCGCAGTCGCGATACAGGCGATAGCGCGGTTCCAGCGGCACGATGTCGGCCACGCCCGGATGGGCGATCGCCCAGATGTTGTAGATCAGCCAGGCCTGGACTGACGGATCGTCCCGCCAGCGCTTCAGCGCCAGCGCGCTGTTCGGCGCGGCGTAGACGATGTTGCGGCGGAAATCGCGCACCGTGGCGATATCGCCGTCGCGACCGACGATGTCCTCCCACAGTCCGACCTGGCCGGCGCCGTTGACCACCATCACCCTGACTCCCGGCTTGAGCAGGTCATCAACACCGGTGATCTGATCGGGGTTGCCCGGCCGCACCAGGATCACCGCGGGGCGCAGATACAGCGGCTCGATCGTGGTCGGGTCGAGCACGCCGGCGAGATCGTGCTCGAACTCGGCCATCATCGCTTCCGATCCGCTGTAGATCACATCGCCCTCGGCGCGCGCGGCGGCGATCCATCGCGGCGTCGGCCCGGCCGTGACCTGGACGCTGACACCCGGGTGCAGCTTTTCGAACGCTACGGCCGCGGCTTTCATCGCCGGCGCCGGCCCGCCGGGGCCGAACACCCGCACCACGCCGGCCGCGGCGGCACACGGCAGTGCCAGCGCGCACGCCAGCAACACCGGGACGCCCAGCGGCCACACCCTCATCGCTTACTCCCGGGTCGCGGAGGCGGGCGCCGCCTTGAAACCGTAGCGCTCGAAGATCTTCAGCGCCGCCGGCGAACGCAGGAACTCCAGCCACGCCCTGGCCGCCGCGGGGTGCGCCGCGCCCTTGACCATGGCCGCGCCATAGATCGCCGTGGTGTTGTACTGCGCGGGAATGTCGACGTGGCTGATCGGATGCCCGGCCTGCTCCTGGAAGATCGCCTCCGACTTCCAGGTGATGCCGGCATCGCCGAGCCCCTGCATCAGGAACAGCGGCGTCTGCCGGTGATGGATGTGGGTCAGCACGGTCTGGCCGTCCTTGACCTTGGTGGCGTACACCGTCTGCTCCAGCGCCGGGCCGCCCGCCTTGCGCAGGCTGGCCTCGATCTGCCGCGACACGCCTTCCCATGCCGGGTTCGGCATCACCAGGCGCACACCGGGTCTGCCAAGGTCGTTGAGCGTCTTGATGCCGGCGGGGTTGCCCCTGGGCACCATGATGGTCAGGTCGTTGGTGACATAGGGCACCGCCGGCGCCACCAGCTTGCCGGCCGCGATCTGCTCTTTCACCTTCTTCAGGCCCGCGGCATAGATATCCGGCGCGACGGTGAAGGTCATGTTGCCGGAGGTGAAGGTGTTGCCCTGCTCCATCGCCTTGATCAGCAGTCCGGGCGGGATGGTGACGTAGAAGATCCGGCCGCGCAGCGCGGGATGCTCGGCTTCGAAGGCCTGCACCAGCGGCGCCATCGCGAAGTAGTAGTTGCCGCCGACGTAGATCACCAGCTGCGGGTCGTTGATGCTGCCGTGGAAATCGGGCATCGAATCGACTTCGGGGATGGTGAACTCCAGCCCCTTGTGCAGGGCCGGGTTGTTCGCGCCGTGCGACCACGGCGGATACAGGGTTTCGTTGTAGCGGGGCGCTGTCACCGGCTTGCCGGTGTCGGCGGCCTGGGCAGCGGCGAAGCCGGACGCGCCGAGCACGCACAGCACGGCCGGCAACCAGGGTTTGCGATGCAGTCTCATGACCACTCCTCGACGATCGAATGCAAGCAAGACCGCGCGGCCGCGCCACGACGGCGCAACCGCGCGGCGGCGGCGCACCGGATCACATGCGGATCAGCGCGTAACCCTGGTCCTGCTGGATGATCAGCGTCGACAATGCCGACAGCGCCACCTTGACGTCGGGATTGACCTCGGCCGGGGTGAACTCCATGTCGCCCAGCGCGTTGCCGCACACCATCACGTTGACGCCGGCCTTCTTCAGCGCCGCGATCACCGCCAGGTTCGGATTGGCGTGACCGTACTTGGCCATGTAGGCCTTCTCGCCCAGCGCGATCGGCGTGACGCCGCCGTGGATGATCACGTCGAATTTCAGATGGCTCAGCGGCACGCCGGCGGCAGCGAAGGTGTTGACCGCGCGCGCGATGTGATCGAGACCGGGATTGACCTTGTCGGCCGCCGGATTGCCCTGGGTCACATCGAACAGCGACTTGTAGGTGGCGTGGGCGCTGGGGCGGTCGACCGCCTCGGGCCAGACATGCACCGGGCCGAAATCCTTGATCGCGGGCATCGTCCAGAAGCCCGGGGGCTGCGCGGCGAAGGCGGTCGAGGAAAACGCCACGGCGGCAGCCAGCGAAAGCACGACGGAACGCATGTTCATGACAGTCCTCCCAATGGACGAAGCGCGAAGCGCGCCCGCGCAATCTACGCCGCTGCTTCAGTTGCGTCTAATAAAGATGCCTGCGGTCGAGCCATAAGCGGCGCTGATGTTTTTGCCATCGCAGCATGCGCCGTGCGCCATGCCTTGCCAATCTGATCCATCGCGCATGTTGCACTGCCACGCGAGCTACCATAGGCCGCTCCAGCCATCGGCAGCGAGCGCTCCGCGATGAACGAATCCACCACCCACTTCGGCTACCGCGAAGTCCCGGTGACCGAGAAGCGGAAACTGGTCGGCGCGGTGTTCACGTCGGTCGCCGCCCGCTACGACCTGATGAACGACCTGATGTCGTTCGGCATGCACCGCCTCTGGAAGCGCCACTTCGTCGCCGGCAGCGGCGTGCGCGCTGGCGACCGTGTGCTGGATCTGGCCGGCGGCACCGGCGACATCGCCGCGCTGCTGCTGCCGCGCGTCGGCGCCGGCGGCAGCGTGGTCGTCGGCGACATCAACGCGGCGATGCTCGGCGTCGGTCGCGACCGCCTGATCGACCGCGGCCTGGTGCGCGGACTGGACTGGGCGCAGCTCGACGCCGAGGCGCTGCCGTTTGCGGATCAGAGTTTCGACGCCGTGACCATCGCCTTCGGCCTGCGCAACGTCACCGACAAGGAGCGCGCGCTGGCCGAGATGCGGCGCGTGCTCAAGACCGGCGGCCGCGCTCTGGTGCTGGAATTCTCGCGCCTCACCGCGCCCGCCCTGGCGCCGCTGTACGACCTGCATTCGTTCCGCGTGCTGCCGCGGCTGGGGCAGCTGATCGCCGGCGACGCCGACAGCTACCGCTACCTGGCCGAGTCGATCCGCAAACACCCCGATCAGGCCACGCTCAAGGCCATGATGGAAAGCGCGGGCCTGGCCCACGTCGAGGTGCGCAATCTCAGTGCCGGGATCGTCGCCATCCACCGCGGTTACCGGCTGTGAGGGCCGACCCTGATGCGCGTGCCCAGTCGCCGCGCTCCACGCTGCGCACGCTGCTGCTGCGCCGGCTGAAAGCCCTCGGCGTGCTGCTGCTGGTGATCGCGCTGGGCGCCGGCAGCGCGTATCTGCTCGCTCCCGGGCTGCTGCTGCGCGGCGACTACGCGCTGCAGTCCTGGCAGGCCGACCTGCACACCCGCACGCTGCAGGTGGGCGCGACGCACTGGGTGTACTACGAGGGCGGCAAGGGCCCGACGCTGGTGCTGCTGCACGGCTTCGGCGGCTCGCGCGAAAACTGGCTGCCGACCGCGCGTTATCTCGTGCGCAATTTTCATCTGCTGATCCCCGACCTGCCCGGCTACGGCGCCTCCTCGCCGATCCCCGGCGCCGATGCCGGCGTGCATGCCCAGGCGCGGCGGCTGGCGGGTTTCGTCGATGCGCTGAAGCTGCAGCACTTCGCGCTGGCCGGACACTCGATGGGCGGCGCCATCGCCGGCGTCTATGCCGCCGAGCACCCCGATCGCGTGGCAGCGCTGGCGCTGCTCGATACGGCCGGCCTGCCGTTCCGGCCCAACGCCTTCGCGCGCGCCGTGGCCGAAGGCCACAACCCCTTCGCCTACAGCGACCGCGCGCAGTTCGCGCGCTTCATGCGGCTGATCTTCGCCAGGCCGCCGTTTGTGCCCGCGCGCATCGCCGACGTGCTGATCGCGCGCAATGTCGCCGCGCAACCCTTCCTCGATGCCACCCTGGCACGACTGCGCGCACCGGCCGACGCCGATGCGCTGGTACCGGTGCTGCCGCGGCTGACCATGCCGGTGCTGGGCCTGTGGTGCAACGACGATCGCGTGATCGATCCCTCCGCGCTGGACGCGCTGCGCAAGGGCCTGGTCGCGGCACCGCAGATCGGCACCAGCCTGCTCAATGGCTGCGGCCACATGCCGATCATGGAAGAACCGCGCGCCACGGCCGACGCGCTGACGCGATTCCTGACCGGCGCACCCTGAGCGGGCGGGTCAACCCGGCGCCTTGCCGAGGCGGGCCGACCGGACTGCGCAGCCCGGCCGGCGCCCGGCCCGCAACACACGGCCGCAGCGTCAGCGCGCCACGGCCGTCCTGCTCCGCCCGCTCAATCGGCGGTCGCCGCAGCCGAAGTCGCACCGGCACCGACATACTTCGCCAGAAAGTCCTGCATGCGGGTGTAGAACTCCGCGCGATGCGGCTCGGTGAAGAAGCCGTGGCCCTCCTTCGGGAACATCAGCCATTCGTACGGCTTGTGCGCCTTGTCGAGCGCGTCGCGCAGGGCGTCGGCGTTCTGGATCGGCACCCGCTTGTCGGCGCCGCCGCTGGCGATCAGCACCGGTACCTTGAGCTGCTCCAGCAGATGGAGCGGCGAGATCGCACGCGCCTCCTCGCGCGTGGCCGCCATCGCCTGCCTGAAATAGGTGCGCCCGTAGCTGGAGCGGCGCGTATCGCTGCGATCGAACTGGATGGTCAGATCGGTGACGCCGACGTAGTCGATCGCGCACTTGAACAGGTCGGGCGCGCGGATCGGCAGCATCAGCGAGGCGTAGCCGCCGTAGCTGCCGCCGTAGACGCAGATGCGCGCCGGATCGACCTGGCCCTGGGCGATCG
>JAJYDI010000066.1 GCA_021777635.1 Pseudomonadota bacterium | reverse complement strand
CCACGCACTTTGCTCTTCCGAGTCCCGAACCCCGGGTCCCGGCTCTTCAGGTCCGGGGCCCCGGCTCCTCCCCAGATCCCGCGTCCCGCGTCCCGCGTCCCGGCGGCAGCCCCATCGTGCACGTCAGCTACGCCCTGCCCCGCCGCGGCCTGCCGGCACCGGTGTCGTTCCGGTGCTGGGTGACGGCGGCACTCGCCGGTGCCCGCCGGCGCGCAGCAGCCGAGCTGGCGATCCGCATCGTCGGCACCAGCGAGAGCCGCGCGCTCAACCGCCGCTACCGTGATCGCGACCGCGCCACCAACGTGCTGTCGTTCACCGCCGAGCTGGCGCCGGGACTGCGCCTGCCGCTGCTGGGCGACCTGGTGATCTGTGCACCGGTGGTGGCGCGCGAGGCGCGCGAACAGGGCAAGCCGCCAGCCGCGCACTACGCCCATCTGACCATCCACGGGGTGTTGCACCTGCTTGGCCATGATCATCAGCTCGAGGCTCCGGCGCAGCGCATGGAGACACTGGAAACACGGATCCTGGCCGGTCTCGGAATCGCCGATCCCTACGCGGATGAACGCGGGCGCCGCCCTTTCGGCTAGACTTTCAGATTCCACCCCACCGACACGATCCACGCCGTCAATGAGCGAGGACCCGAGTACCAGCGGCCCGGCGCGCTCCTTCTGGGGCCGCCTGGGCCACATGCTTTCCGGCGAGCCGCGCAACCGCGAGGAACTGCTCGCCGAGCTGCGTGCCGCCCACGACAACGGCCTGCTCGCCCGCGATACCCTGGCGATGATCGAGGGCGCGATCGAGGTCAGCGAGCTGATCGTGGCCGACGCGATGATTCCGCGCATGCAGATGGTGATGCTGGCCGTCGATGCGCCGTTCGCCGACCTGTTGGCCACGGTGGTCGAATCCGGTCACTCGCGCTTTCCGGTCCACGGCGAGGACAAGGACGAGATCCTCGGCATCCTGCTGGCCAAGGACCTGCTGCGCACCTTCGGCAACGCCGAGGGCTGCGCCATTCGCACCCTGTTGCGACCGGCGGCCCTGATTCCGGAATCGATGCGGCTGAACGTGCTGCTGGGCGAGTTCAAGCTCACCCGCAACCACATGGCCATCGTGATGGACGAGTACGGCGGCGTCGCCGGGCTGATCACCATCGAGGATGTGCTGGAGGAGATCGTCGGCGACATCGCCGATGAGCACGATGATGCCGAGGCCACCCCGCGCGTGCAGGCGCAGCCCGACGGCAGTCATCTGGTGGACGCGCTGATGCCGATCGATGACTTCAACGAGCGCTTCGGCACGCAGTTCCCCGACGCGGAATCCGACACCGTCGGCGGCCTGGTCACCGCCGCGATCGGCCATCTTCCGGAAGCCGGCGAAAGCGCCAGCATCGACGGCTACGCCTTCGAGGTCGTCGCCGCCGACGACCGCCGCGTGATCCGCCTGAAGCTGCGCGCGCCCGATGCGGCCTGAGCGGCTCCGGGTCCCTGCGACCCTGCTGGCGCTCCTGCTGCTGGCCGCCCTGCTGCCCGGCACCGCCCGCGCCGGACTGGCCGATGCGCCGGGAGCCAGCCTCGAGGTGGCGCTGGTCACCTACGGCCCGGGCACCGCGGTATGGGAGCGCTTCGGCCACATCGCCATCTTGCTGCGCGATCGCGCCAGCGGCGAGGCACGCACCTTCAATTACGGTATCTTCGATTTCGCGCAGAAGGACTTCTACCTCAACTTCGCGCGCGGCCGGATGATCTACCGCATGGACTCCGACCCGGCCGACGACGACATCGCGTCGTACATGGCCCAGGGCCGCTCGGTACGCGAGGAGATCCTGGCGTTCACGCCGGCGCAGGCCGCCGCGCTGCGCGATTTCCTGTACTGGAATCTCGAGCCGCAGCACGCGCGTTACCGCTACGACTACTTCACCGCCAACTGCTCGACGCAGGTGCGCGACGCGCTCGATCGCGCGCTCGGCGGCGTCATCCTGGCGCAGACCCAGGCACCCTCCAGCGGCTTCACCTACCGCATGCAGACCGATCGCCTGCTGGCACCGGACCCGGCGCTGATGCTGCTGGTGGACCTCGGCCTGGGCCCCTACGCCGACCGCCGGCTGTCGTACTGGGACGAGAGCTTCGTGCCGATGGTGCTGGCGCGGGTGTTGCGCGAGGTGCAGGTGCCGGTCGCCGGCGGCGGCTTGCGCCCGCTGGTGGTCTCCGATCGCCTGCTGGCGCCCAACCGCATCACGGCACCACCGGCGCTGCCACCCGACCTGCGCCTGCCGCTGCTGGCGACGGGCTTGCTGTGGGCGGCACTGATTGCCGCGCCGCTGCGCTGGCCGCAACGCCGCGCCCTGCGCCGGGTCAGTGCCGTCGCGGGCGGGCTGTATGCCCTGCTTGGCGGACTCGCCGGCCTGCTGATGCTGGCGCTGTGGACCCTGACCGCGCACCGCGCCGCCTGGGGCAACGAGAACCTGTGGCTGTTCGACCCCGCATTGCTGCTGCTGATCGTGCCGCTGCTGCGGCAGGCCGGCACTGCTGCGCGCAGCAGCGTGTTCGCGCGCGGGCTGTCGCTCCTGCTGGCGCTGGCGGCCGCGTTCGCGCTGTTTTCCAAGATCCTGCCCGGGTTTCCGCAGCAGAACCTGCCCTGGATCCTGCTCGGCCTGCCGCTGGATCTGGCGCTGGCCGGGGTGCTGTGGCGGCGTCGTTGAGCCCGCCCGCCGCGGCGGGCATGATCGGCGCATGAGTGCGCCCGCGCCGATGGTAGTCAACTGCGCCGCCTACGATCGTGCCGGCCGGCGCGTGGCCGAGATTCAGGATCTCGGCGCCATCAGCGACGTGCTGGCGGCGGGCGATCGCTTCGTCTGGATCGGCCTGCACGAACCCGACGCGGCCCTGCTGGACACGCTGCAGCAGGAGTTCGGCCTGCACAACCTGGCGGTCGAGGACGCGCGCAACGCGCACCAGCGGCCCAAGATCGAGGCCTACGGCGAATCGCTGTTCGTGGTGGTGCAGACCGCGCAGCTGGTCGCCGGCGCGATCGCCTTCGGCGAGACGCATGTGTTCATGGGCGCGAACTATCTGGTCAGTGTCCGCCACGGTGCTTCGCTGTCCTATGCCGCCGCCCGGCGCAGCGCCGAGCAGTCGCCGGAACTGCTGGGCCTGGGTCCGAGTTACGCGCTCTACGCGGTGCTCGATTTCGTCGTCGACAACCTGATGCCGATCGTGGACGCCTATCGCGCCGAACTGCGCGAGCTGGAAGGCGACATCTTCGCTGCGCAATGGAAGCGCGACAGCATCCGCCGCCTGTACGAGATGCAACGCGAACTGATGACGCTGCGCCTCGCGCTGGCACCGCTGCAGGACATTCTCAGCCAGCTGGTACGGCTGTATCCGGCGCTGGTGCGCGAGGAGACGCGGGTGTACTTCCGCGACGTGTTCGATCACGTCAGCCGCCTCAACGAGGCGGTCAACGCGATGCGCGAAATGCTGGGCGCGGCGATGACGGTGTCGCTGTCGCTGGTGACCGTGCGCCAGAACGAGGTGGTCAAGCGCCTGGCCGGCTGGGCCGCGCTGCTGGCGGCGCCGACGCTGATCGCCAGCTGGTACGGCATGAACTTCCGGCACATGCCCGAACTGGATGCGCCGTGGGCCTACCCGGTGGTGATCGGTGTGACCGCCTTGATCTGCGGCGGGCTGTTCGTCGCCCTGCGCCGCGCGCACTGGCTGTAACCGCCGCGGCGCCGCGCCACGGGGCGGCAGCGTACCGAACCCCCCGTCTTCACTCTTTGCCCGTCGTTGCCGTCCAGCGCCGGATCCAGGCCAGCACGGTGTCGTGCCACATCACGCTGTTCTGCGGCTTGAGCACGTGGTGGTGCTCGTCGGGGAAATACAGCAACTGGCTGGGAATGCCACGCCGCTGCAGGGCGGTGAACGCGCCCAGGCTCTGCTCGTCGGGGATGCGATAGTCGCGTCCGCCCTGGATCACCAGCATCGGCACGCGCCAGTCGCCGACCTGGTTGAGCGGGTTGAATTTCTCGTAGTTCGCAGGCTGCGCGTACTGCGGCCCACCGTGCTCCCATTCCTCGAACCACAGTTCGTCGGTGGCGTAGTACATCGAACGGCTGTCGAACACGCCGTCGTGGGCGACGAGGCACTTCCACGGCTGATTCCACACACCGGCCATCCAGTAGATCATGTAGCCGCCGTAGCTCGCGCCCAGGGCGCAGGCGCGGTCGGCGTCGAGGAACGGGTAGTCCCGCAATGCGGCTTCCCAGCCGCGCTTGAGATCCTCGAGCGGTTTGCCGCCCCAGTCACCCGAGATCGAATCGGTGAACGCCTGGCCGTAGCCGGTCGAACCGTGGAAATTGATCGCCACCACGGCGAAACCCGCGCCGGCATAGATCTCGGGGTTCCAGCGATAGTGGAAGTCGTCGTGCCAGGCACCCTGCGGCCCGCCGTGGATCAGGAAGGCCACCGGGTATTTCCGGCCCGGCTGGTAACCGACCGGCTTGACCACATAGCCCTGCACGCTGGTGTCGTTCCAGCCCTTGAACGTGAAGAACTCGGCGGCGCCGAAGCGCGCCTCGGCCAGGCGTTCGGCGTTGAAGTGCGTCACCGGCGTCAGGTTCTCTCCATCGGCGTCGGCGGTGTAGAGATCGGTCGGATGGGTGAAGTCCTGGCGCGCGACGACCAGCCCGTGCCGGCCGACCGCGAAGCCGGTGACGGTGCCGCCGGCGACCAGTCGCCGCGCTTCGCCGCTCGCCACGTCGATCGCGAACAGCGGACGCTGGCCCTCGTCGTCGGCGACGCCATACAGCGTGCGCCCGTCGGCGCTGATCGCGAGCGGCCCGGCCGAGCGGTCCCAGTGCGCGGCGACCTCGCGACGGGCTCCGCTGGCCAGATCCAGCGCCATGATCGCGAAACGGTCGGCCTCGAAGCCCGCGCGTCGCATCGCCAGGTAGTACAGCATGCGGCCATCGGGCGACGGCAGCGGAAAGGCATCCCAGGCCGGATTGCCAGCGGTGAGATTGCGCGGCGCGGCGGTGCCGTCGGTGGCCACCGCGTAGACGTCGAAATTGGTCGACCAGGGCTCGTCGCGACCGGCGATGCGTGCGCCGAAGTAAAGCATCTGCCCATCGGGGCTGAAGGCATACTCGTCGGTGCTGCCGTCAGGCTTCGAGGGCACGTCGCCATCGATGCCGGATGTCAGCAGGCGCGGCTCGCCAGCCGCCTTGCCGTCGGCACCGAGGGCAGCCAGGAACAGCTGCGATCGACGGCCATCGGCCCACTGGTCCCAGTGCCGCACGAACAGCTTGTCATACAGACGGCCGCTGGCCCGGGCCGGCACATGCGCGTCCAACTTCGCCTTGCTGCAGGCGAGGTCCGCGCATGCGGGGAAGACATCGATCGAAAGCGCCAGATGGCGGCCATCCGGGGACACCCTGAAGGTGCCGACATCGAGCGGGTAGTCGGTCACCTGCACGGGTGTGCCGCCGTCGACCGCGACGCGCCAGACCTGGCTGCTGCCCTTGGCGTCGGCGAGATGGAAGATCGACGCGCCATCCGCCGACCAGCGCGGATCGCTGCCGACGGCGAGCTTCACCGGCGTCGCGTCGGCTTGTGCGAGATCGAGCAGCCACACCGATGTGATGCCCTTGTTGGCGGCATAGTCGGTGCTGCGCACGCTGAAGACGACGGCGCGGCCGTCCGGTGCCAGCTGCGGATCGGACACGCGATCCAGCATCACCAGATCGCGCACGTCGAACGGATGCGCGCCGCGGCGAGATTCAGGCGCCTCGGCAGCCACGGCCATCAGCGGTGCCGCGGCGATCGCGAACGCAGCCAGCAGGGATGTCGGATTCATGCAGGCTTCCCGGAACAACGGACGGATCGCGACGCTAGCCAGCGCCCAGCGCCGGCGCAAGCGCCATGGGTCATGGGGCGAAGCCGATGACGGACGGGCGGTCCGGCAAACGCACCCGGTACCGGTGTCGCCGCAGCGGCGCCGGATGCGCGGCCGCAGGCAATCCGCCGCGCGCAGGGCGCGTCGGCCAGCGGCTGGCGGCAGCCGCGCTCAACCCTCGGCCGGCTGCGGATGCGGGAATCGCACCGTGACCGCGGTGCCGGCATTGAGTTCGCTCTCGAACTCGACCTGCCAGCCGAAACGGTCGGCCAGCCGGCGCACGATGGTGAGGCCGACGCCATGGCCGTCCGAGCGACTGCGGCCGGCGCGGAAGAACGGCTGGGTGACCCGTGCCAGTTCCTCGGCACTCATGCCGATGCCGGTATCGGCGATACGCACCGTGCCTTCGCCGACGGTGGCGGTGACGCTGCCGCGCTCGGTATACAGGCAGGCGTTGCGGATCAGGTTGCCGATCAGGACCGCGAACACGCGCGGTGACGCGTGCAACGCGAAGCGCTGGGGCTGCTCCAGCAGCAACTGCACCGGCTTGCCGATCACCAGGTCCTGGGCGCGCTCCAGCTCGTCACGCACCACCTCGTTGGCGATGAAGTCCTCCTCCGGCAGACCGGTGTTGTCCTCGCGCGCCAGGATCAGGAACGACTCGATCAGCGCCTCCATGTCGCGCGCGGCGCGACGGATGCGATGCACCGAGCGCTGGCCGAACGGCGACAGCGCGGGCTCTTCCTCGAGCACGCCGGCAGCGACCTTGACCACGGTCAGCGGCGTGCGCAGCTCGTGACTGGCGTCGCGGGTGAAGTTGCGTTCGCGTTCGATGAACGACTCGATGCGGCTGGCGAATCCGTGCAGCGCACGCGCCAGCACCTCGACATCACCGTCGCTGTTGGGCGGCAGGTTGGCGGGCTCCAGCGCGGCCAGATCGGGATGCTTGGGATCCCAGCGCCGTACCACGCTGGCGAGGCCGATCACCGGCGACAGCGCGCGCCGTGAAGCGCGATAGGTGAGGTAATGGGTGATGTAGATGATCAGCAGCACCACCGACAGCGGCACGAAGCCGAACAGGAAGGCGAGGCGATCGACCTGCTCCTGCTTGAACACCAGGTACAGCTGGCCGGGCGCGGCGTCGGTGACGTAAACCAGATCCTCGTGCCCGGACCCGCCCAGGCGGTGATACCCGGGAGCCAGCGCGCGCAGGGCCGCCGGCAGTGCCGACCGTGTCCCGCCCGGCGCCAGCAGATAGCCGCGCATGTTGGCGGTATTGGGCAGCTGCGCCGAGGGATCGGCCGCCCGGAAGGCCCAGAAGTGGGCAGCCTCCTCCTTCAGTGCCTGCTTGATCAGCACATCCTCGAGGATGGTCGCGGCGCCGTACACGCTGAGCACGGTGGCGAAGCTGATCGCCGCCAGCTGCATCACGAACACGACCCACAGCTTGCGGCGGATGCCGGCAGGACGACGCATCGAAGCCTCTTGATGGACAGCTGCAACCCGTTGCATGCGCGGCGCTCGCGCGGCCGCTCGCGCCAGGCACGGAAGTCACGAATAGCGGCAATCTACGCGATCGGCACGGGCACGGATGCGAGGGCAGGGATTCCCCGCGTGCTCAGCCGACCTGCCGGGCGGCGCCGGAGACCTCGCTGTCGAGATCGGCCAGACGGTAGCCCGCACTGTGGATGGTGTGCAGCAGGGGTTTCTGGAACGGCTTGTCGATCACCTTGCGCAGGTTGTAGAGGTGGCTGCGCAGGGTGTCGGAATCCGGCAACAGGTCGCCCCAGATCTCGCGCTCGATGTCGCGCCGGCTCACCACGCGCGGGGATTCGCGCATCAGGATCGTCAGCAGCTTGAGGCCGATCGGCGAAATCTGCAGGTCCTGCCCGGCGCGAGTCAGGCGCAGGGTGGCGGTGTCGAGCACCAGGTCGCCCACCTTCAGGACCTCGGCCGAAACCTGGCGACGGTCGCGACGGATCAGCGCCTTGACGCGCGCCTCGAGCTCGCGGATCTCGAAGGGCTTGATCAGATAATCGTCGGCGCCGGCATCGAGGCCGACCAGCTTGTCGTCCAGCGTGTCGCGCGCGGTCAGCATCAGGACCGGGGTGGACTTCTTGGCCTCCTGGCGCAGCTTGCGGCACAAGTCGAGCCCGTCCATGCCCGGCAGCATCAGGTCCAGCACGACCACGTCATAGCTGTTGGATACCGCCAGATGCAGGCCGGTGATGCCGTCGGCGGCGTAGTCCACCGAATAGCCGCGGCGCTCCAGGAACTCGCCTACCATTTCGGCGATGCTGCGGTTGTCCTCGATCAGCAGGATCAGGCCTGCCTGTTCGTCGCGTGCGCTCATCGGGCGGCTCCAGGTCATTTCACTCATGTGAAGATTGGAACCGGGGCCGGGTGATTCTGCCGTGAAGAGACCTAAGGCCGCGCCGGATCAGAGGGTTTTCAACGTCGGCGCCAGCACCGACCAGACGTTGGCCAGCACGCGCGGTTCGCCGGCCGCGACAGGATGCAGGCCGTCGGACTGCATCAGCGCCGGATCCAGCGCCACGCCCTGCAGCAGGAACGGCAACAGCGGCAGATGGTGCTCCCGGGCCAGGTCGGCGTAGATCGCCTGCAAGCCGTCGCGATAGGGCGGGCCGTAGTTGACCGGCAACTCGATGCCCAGCAGCACGACCTTGGCGCCGGCTTGACGGCAGTCGCGGATCATCGCCTGCAGATTGGCGCGGATCCCGGCCAGCGGCAGGCCTCGCAGGCCGTCGTTGGCGCCCAGTTCCAGCAGGACCAATGCAGGGCGGTAGCGTTCGAGCAATCCGGGCAGACGACTGACGCCGTCGGCCGTGGTCGCGCCGCTGATGCTGGCATTGATCACTGCGCGCGGCGGCCGCATGTTGGCAAGACGCGCGCCGAGCAGGTGCACCCAGCCGTCCTGCTCGGCAATGTTGTGCGCGGCGGAGAGCGAATCGCCCAGCACCAGGACGGGCCGCGCGACGGAAGCAGCCGCCGGCGCAGCGCAGGCCGGTAGCGGCAGACACCCCAACGCCAACAGCATCAGTGCCAGGAAACGCCGCATGACCATCGCCATCCCCATGCTCAGTGCCCGCGATGTTAGCAAGGCACTGGTCGGCCCCGAGGGCCGCATCGACATTCTGGCGGGCATCGATATCGAGGTCGCGACCGGCGCCAGCGTCGCCATCGTCGGCGCCTCCGGCTCGGGCAAGACCACCCTGCTGGGCCTGCTCGCCGGGCTCGACCTGCCGAGCGGCGGCGGCATCCGTCTCGACGGCCACGCGCTGGAGACGCTGGACGAGGAGGCGCGCGCCGCATTGCGCCGGCGCCTGGTCGGCTTCGTGTTCCAGTCGTTCCATCTGCTGCCGGCGCTGACGGCACTGGAAAACGTCATGCTGCCGCTGGAGCTCGAGGGCGAGTCCGCGGCACGCAGGCGGGCGCGCGAGGCATTGCAGGCCGTGGGCCTCGACGCGCGCTGCGGTCACTACCCGTACCAGCTTTCCGGCGGCGAGCAGCAGCGCGTGGCGCTGGCGCGCGCCTTCGTGCACCGTCCGCGACTGCTGTTCGCCGACGAGCCCACCGGCAACCTCGATCGCCGGACCGGCGCCGGCGTTGCCGAGCTGCTGTTCGAGCTCAACCGCGCGCACGCCACCACGCTGGTGCTGGTGACCCACGATGCCGCACTGGCCGCGCGTTGCGGACGCACGCTGGAGCTGGTCGACGGTCGACTGGTCGACGGCGCGCCGGCATGAACACGCTGCGCCTGGGCCTGCGCACGCTGCGCCGCGAGTGGCGCCTGCCCGAACTGCGCACGCTGGCCGCGGCGCTGCTGCTTGCGGTTGCCGCGCTCGGCGCGGTGGCGACGCTGGCCGCGCGCGTCGAGGCGGCGCTGCTGGCCAGCGCCGCCGAGCTGATCGGCGGCGACGCCGGCATCAGCGACAACCGGCCGCTGCCGCCGGCGGTGGCAGCCGAAGCGCAACGCCTCGCGCTCACGGTCAACCGCAGCAGCACGTTCCCATCGGTCGCCTTCAACGGCACGCTCAGCCAGCTGCTCGACGTGCGCGCGACCGATGCGTCCTATCCGCTGCGCGGCACGCTTCGGCTGGCCGACGCGGCCGGGCGCATCATCGACGGCCGCGGTCCCGCAGCGGGAACGGTCGATCTCGATCATCGCGCCCTGGTGGCGCTGGATCTGACCGTCGGCGATCGCGTGCAGATCGGCGGACGCGAGCTGACCATCGGCGCCGAGATCGTGCGCGAACCGGACGGCGGCGAGCTGTTCGCGATCGCCCCGCGTGCGCTGATGAGCCTGGCTGATGCCGAAGCCGCGGGCCTGCTGGGCACCGGCAGCCGCGTGCAGCATCGCCTGCTGGTGGCGGGATCTGCGGCCAGCGTCGATGAATTTGTCGTTTGGCTGAAAGCCCATCGGCCGCCGGATGCCGAGTTGATCACGCCCGAGCGCACGCAGCAGCGATTGCGCATCGCCTTTGACCGCGCCGGTGCCTTCCTGCGCCTGTCGGCGCTGCTGTCGGCGCTGCTGGCCGGTGTCGCCATCGCGCTGTCGGCGCAGCGCTACGCGCGGCGCAAGACTGACGAGATCGCCCTGCTGCGCGCGCTGGGCGCGCCGCGTGGCCAGGTGCGCGCGCTGGTGCTGGTCAC
>JAJYDI010000065.1 GCA_021777635.1 Pseudomonadota bacterium | reverse complement strand
TGGAGCGCAGCAGGTCGTGCAGGTAAATCTTGTTGGTGCAGCGCAGGATCGAGGTCGGATCGTCGATCACCACCATGCCTTCCTTCTCCGCCTTGTGCGCGAAGCGGTAGGTGTGGTGATCCAGCGCGGTGGTCTCGCGGATGAACAGGCCGTCGTACTCGGCCAGCCGCGTGTAGTCGTTCTTGCCGATCGGATCGACCTCGATGCCCAGCTCCTTGCCGGCGGCGACGAACGACTTCAGCGCCTTCTTGTTGGACGGCGGCATCGCCTCGTTGGGATCGACCAGCATCGCGATGTCGTAGCGGTACTGGCGGCGCGCGCGCGGCTTGCGCCACAGCTTCTTCGAGAACGCGTCCAGCGACTGCGCGAAGGCGTCTTCCTGCGGGTCGTCGAGCGTGTGCAGGCCGACCGGCTTGATCGCGCTGATCCGCCACATGCGCTCGCGCTCGAACTCGATGCGCAGCAGCGGCGCGGGAAACAGCTCGAATACCTGCCGCGCCAGATCCTTCAGCGCCGGGTAACTGGTCTCGCCGAAATACACCACGATGCCGAAATCGGTGGTATCGCGGCCGCCGGCGGGCAGGAAGTTGGCCAGCTTCTGGTTGAGATCCTCGACATCGAGACCGTACAGCGCGCGCTTGCGCAGGTCGTTGATGGTGCGCACCGAGGGAATCGCGCGATGCCCGCGCGCCTCGCCCAGCAGCGACACGTAATAGCCGGTGCCGAGGTACTTGTAGCTGCGGCACAGATTGATGACGTGCGTGCGCTCGTCCCCGCCGATCGGCTCGCGCAGATAGTTCAGCGCGGTGACGACGTTGTCCGAGGGATAGTAGGAGCCCCAGTCCGAGGCCTTTTCGACAACGATCACAAGCCGGGTCATGCAGCCTCGCGGGCGTCGGGATGGTGCTGCGCCATGGGGACGCCGGGTCCCCGGCGCGAAGTTTGGCACGCTGGCGCGCTTGCGCAAGGCGTGCGTTGCGCGCAGCGCCTGCGATCACTACAGTGCCGCGCGTGCCGCCTCCCCCCGCCCCTCAACACCACGACGCCCTGCCGTCGCCGCGCATCCGCCGCGCCGACGCCGTCGACCTCGATGCCCTGGTCGCGCTCGAGGAGCGCGTGTTCCGCCACGACCGCCTCAGCCGCGCGCAGTTCCGCCGCCATCTCGACAGCGACAGCGCACTGGTGCTGATCGCCAAGGAGGACGGCCGACTGCTGGGCGTGGCGCTGGTGTTCTTCCGCCGCGGGGCGCAGGTGGCGCGGCTGTACTCCCTGGTGACCGCGCCGGAGGCGCGCGGCCGTGGCGTCGGTGCCGCCCTGCTGGAGGCCGCCGAGCGCGCGGCGCGGGCCCGCCGCTGCCGCACACTGCGGCTGGAGGTGCGCACCGACAACCGCGCGGCGCTGCGTCTTTACGAGACGCGCGGCTACCGTCACCTGGTCCATCGCCCCGGCTATTACGAGGACGGCAGCGACGCCCATCGCTACGAGAAGCCGCTGCGCTGAGCCGGGCACTGCGTGTTTACGCCTTCGTTACGGCATGACCGTCGTCACTGGTCGGTGCACGCCGGCCGCGCCAAGCTGGCATGACGTCACCCGGGAGGTTGCACCGATGGAACTGCCGATCCGTTGTCTGCTGCGTCATCCGCGCCGGCCAGGCCTGACGATCGCCCTGTGCGCACTGGGCCTTGCCGCTGCCGCCAGCGCCGGCGCCGGCGCCGGGTCGCCGCTGCCGCCGCAAGACAGCGCCTTCATCCAGCAAGAGCTGGTCGCGATGAACAACTCCTCGACCAACGGCCATCCCGACCTGTTCGGCCAGTACACCGGCTGGCGCCTGTATGCCGATCACGACTACGCCGGCGCGATCAAGTACTTCACCATGGGTGCGTACTATGCCGACAAGGTCTCGCAGCTCTGTCTGGGCCTGATCTACCTCAACGGCGATGGCGTGGCCAGGGATCCGGTCAAGGCCTGGGCCTGGCTGAATCTGGCCGCCGAACGCGGCTATCCGGAATTCGTCGCCACCCGCAACCGCGCCTGGGCCGGGCTCGATGCCGGTCAGCGCACGCAGGCCGAGGCCGAGGCGAAGACGCTGGCGGCCACTTACGGCGACAAGGTCGCGCAGCCGCGCATGCTGGCCGTGTTGCGCCGGGCGGCCAGCGAACGCACCGGCTCGCGCACCGGTTTCGATGCCGGCGCGTATACCTACATGCCCAACAGCGGCCCGACGCTGACGCCCAATCCCGACAATCTGAACAGCCGCTGGTATTGGGACCCGAAGACCTACTTCGCCGCCCGCGACGCGCAGTGGAAGGGCACGGTCACGGTCGGCCCGCTCAAGCACCTGCACGGGACGCCCGCGCCGGCCGGCAGCGCGCCGCCACCCCGGTAAGGGCCACGCGGGGCGGCGCGGCACGATGGCTATACTGAAGCCTCGTTCCGCGGGGATGCCCTGATGCGCCGTCTGCTGCTGCCCGCCCTGATCGCGCTGACACTCGCCGGTTGCGGCAACAAGGGCGCCCTGGTGATGCCCGATGCGGTGCCGCCGCGCCATCGCGCGCCGGCGCCGGCAGCGGTGCCGGCCAGCCCGGTTCCCGCCACGGCGCGCTCGACCGGCTGAGCGCGATGGCGCTGGCCTTCAGCAAGATGCACGGGCTGGGCAACGACTTCGTCGTGGTCGATGCGCGTGCGCGGCCGTTCGACAGCGATCCGACCCGCATCCGCGCCATGGCCGACCGCCGGCGCGGCATCGGCTTCGACCAGTTGCTGACGATCGAGCCGGCGCGCGATCCGTCCTGCGCGTATGCCTACGGCATCTGGAACACCGACGGCAGCAGCGCGCGCCAGTGCGGCAACGGCGTGCGCTGCGTGGCGGCCTGGCTGCGGCGCGCCGGCGCACTGGACGCGGGCAGCATGCGTCTGCAGAGTCCGGCCGACGCGGTGACGGTGCGCCTGCTCGACGACGGCCGCATCGCGGTGGACATGGGCGAGCCGGTGTTCGCGCCGTCGCGCATCCCGTTCGCTGTCGACAACGAGGCCGATGCCTATCCGCTGCAAGTCGGTACGCGAACGCTGACGATCGGCGCGGTGTCGCTGGGCAATCCGCACGCGGTGGTCGAGGTGGATGATGCGGACGACCCCGCCGCCACCGCGCCGGGGCCGCTGCTCTCGGAGCATCCGCGTTTCGCGCAGGGCTGCAACGCCGGCTTCGTCGCGGTGGTGGCGCGCGATCGCGTGCGCCTGCGCGTGCACGAACGCGGTGCCGGCTGGACGCTCGCCTGCGGCACCGGCGCCTGCGCCGCGGTGGCGGTGCTGCGCCGGCGCGGCCGGGTGGGCGCCGAGGTCGCGGTCGAACTGCCCGGCGGCACGCTGGCCATCGCCTGGCCCGGTCCCGGCGCGACGTTGTGGATGACCGGCCCGGCCGCATTCGCCTACGAGGGCAGCTGGCCGAGCTGATCCGCGCGCCTTGCGCCGTTGCGCGAGTCCGCGCGCGCCGCCACACTGCGCGCAGCCCACGGAGAACCGCGCATGGCCGAGCTGACCCTGAAGGACGGCCTCGAGGCGATGGATGTCGCCGCCTGGCTGCGCCGCCACCCGAGCTTCCTCAAGGATTTCCCCGACCTCGCGCAGACCCTGGTGGTGCCGCGCGAGCACGGCCCGGCGGCCTCGCTCGCCAGCTACCAGCTGGAGCTGCTGCGCCAGCAGAACCGCGACTTCGAGCGCCGCCTCGCCGAGCTGGTGGAGATCGCCACCGACAACGAGCAGCTGGTGGTGCGCGTGCATTCCTATACCCTGGCGCTGATGCGCGCGGCGACCCTGGGCGAGGCGGCACGCATCGTGGTGGCGGGCCTGCGCGAGGATTTCCACACCGACCAGGTGCGACTGCTGCTGACGCGCACCGCACCGGACCTGCCGGTCGCCGACTGGCTGCTGGTCGAACCGGCCGGCATCCCGGCGCTGCCGGTATTCGCCGACTTCTTCGCGCGCGGCGAGCCGCTGTGCGGGCGTATCGCGCAGGACAAGCTGGACGCGCTGTTCGGCGCCGCGGCAGCAGACGTGCGCTCGGCGGCATTGCTGCGACTGGACGGCTTCGGCCTGCTGGCGATCGGCAGCGCCGATGCCAATCGCTTTCATCCCGGCGTCGGCACGCTGTTCCTGAAGCTGATCGCCGAAGCCGTCGCCACCGCGCTGGGGCGGTTCCTGCCGGCGTGAACGCGACGGCACCGGCGACCGCGGCCGAGCAGGCGGTGGCGCGCTTTCTCGAGCGGCTGGCGGTGGAGCGGCGCGCCTCGCCGCACACGGTCGTCGCCTATCGCCGCGACCTCGCCAGACTGACCGCCTGGATGCGCGCGCGCGGTTTCGATGCGATCGCCGCGCTCGGTCCCGACCTGCTGCGCGGCTTCATCGCCGCCGCGCACCGCGAGGGTCTGGCCCCGAGCAGTCTGCAACGCCTGCTGGCGGCCTGCCGCGCCCTGTTCCGCTCACTGGCGCGCGAGGGCCTGCTGGCCAGCGATCCCGCCGCCGGCGTGCGGGCGCCGAAGGCGCGCCGGCGCCTGCCGGCGGTGCTCGACGTCGACGCCGCCGCGCAACTGGTGGCATCGCCCGGCGATGACCGCCTCGGCGTGCGCGACCGCGCCCTGCTCGAGCTGCTCTACTCGAGCGGCCTGCGGCTGGCCGAGCTGACCGGGCTGACCTGGGCGGCGCTCGACCTCGACGGCGGCCAGGTGCGCGTCACCGGCAAGGGCCAGAAGACGCGCGTGGTGCCGGTCGGCCGCCATGCCGTCACCGCCCTGCGCGCGCTCGCCGCCGCGACCGGCGCCGCGCCGCAGACACCGGTGTTTCTCGGCCGCGGCGGTGCGCCACTGAGTCCGCGCGCGGTGCAGGCGCGGCTGGCGACGCTGGCGCAGCGCCATGGCCTGCCGCAGCGCCTGCATCCGCATCTGCTGCGCCACACCTGCGCCAGCCACTTGCTGGAATCCTCCGGGGAGCTGCGCGCGGTGCAGGAGCTGCTCGGCCATGCCGACATCGCCACCACCGAGATCTATACCCACCTCGATTTCCAGCACCTGGCGCGCGTGTACGACGCCGCGCACCCGCGAGCGCGACGCAAGCTGCCGTAGCGCGTCGCTTGCATTCGCCGCGACGCGGCCCCACGTCGCCCACTCCTGCCCGACGCGCGAGGCCGTCATGGAGTCCTTCCACGCCACCACCATCCTCTGCGTGCGCCGCGACGGCCGCGTCGTGATCGGCGGCGACGGCCAGGTCACGCTGGGCAACACGGTGATGAAGGCCAATGCGCGCAAGCTGCGCCGGCTGGGCAAGGGCGACGTGCTGGCCGGCTTCGCCGGCGCCACCGCCGACGCCTTCACGCTGTTCGAGCTGTTCGAGGAAAAGCTGGTCAAGCACGGCGGCCAGCTGACCCGCGCCGCAGTCGAGCTGGCCAAGGACTGGCGCACCGACCGCCGTCTCGGCCGCCTCGAGGCGCTGCTGGCGGTGGCCGACAAGGAGTCCTCGCTGCTGATCTCCGGCAACGGCGACGTGCTCGAGCCCGAGGACGGCCTGATCGCGATCGGCTCCGGCGGAGCCTACGCCCAGGCCGCGGCGCGCGCACTGCTGGCGCACACCACGCTGGACGCGCGCGCGGTGGTCGAACACGCGCTTGGCATCGCCGCCGACATCTGCATCTACACCAACCACCACATCAGCATCGAGGAGCTGTGAGCCGGGACCCGGGAAAAGGCCAAAGCTTCACTGCAAAGACGCAAGCCGTTCGCTCCCGGCTCCCGGCTCCCGGCTGCCCATGCTCCCCGCCCATCGCTGACGCCAACCGCCATGTCCGAACTCACCCCCCGCAAAATCGTCGGCGAACTCGATCGCCACATCGTCGGCCAGCACGAGGCCAAGCGCGCGGTCGCGATCGCGCTGCGCAATCGCTGGCGGCGCATGCAGCTGGAGCCGGTGCTGCGCGACGAGGTCACGCCCAAGAACATCCTGATGATCGGGCCCACCGGCGTCGGCAAGACCGAGATCGCGCGCCGACTGGCGGCGTTGGCCAACGCGCCCTTCCTCAAGGTCGAGGCGACCAAGTTCACCGAGGTCGGCTACGTCGGCAAGGACGTCGAGTCGATCATTCGCGACCTCGCCGACGGCGCCTACAAGCTGGTGCGCGAGCAGGCCAAGACGCGCGTGCGGAGCCAGGCCGAGGACCGCGCCGAGGAGCGCATCCTCGACGCCCTGCTGCCGCGCCCGGCCGGCGCCGGCTGGAACAGCGGCGAACCGCCCGCCGCCGCTGACACCCGCCAGAAGCTGCGCAAGCAGTATCGCGAGGGCGCGCTCGAGGAGCGCACGATCGAGCTCGAACTCGCGGCCAGCGTCGGCGTCGACATCATGGCGCCGCCGGGCATGGAGGAGATGGGCCAGCAGCTGCGGCAGATGTTCCAGTCGCTCGGCGGCGGCAAAAGCCACAAGCGCACGCTGACGGTGCGCGAGGCGCGCCCGCTGCTGCTCGAGGAGGAGGCCGGCAAGCTGCTCAACGACGAGGAGCTGCGCACGCTGGCGATCACCGCCTGCGAGCAGAGCCGCATCGTCTTCCTCGACGAGATCGACAAGATCTGCCAGCGCCGCGAGATGAGCGGGCCGGGGGTCAGCCGCGAGGGCGTGCAGCGCGACCTGCTGCCGCTGATCGAGGGCACCACGGTGTCGACCAAGTACGGCCCGGTCCGGACCGACCACATCCTGTTCATCGCCTCGGGCGCGTTTTCGCTGTCGAAACCTTCCGACCTGATCCCGGAGCTGCAGGGCCGGCTGCCGATCCGGGTCGAGCTGGCGGCGCTGACCCCCGAGGACTTCCGGCGCATCCTCACCGAGCCGCGCCATGCACTGACCCGCCAGTACAGCGCCCTGCTGGCCACCGAGGGCGTGACCGTCACCTTCAGCGCCGACGGCATCGCCCGGCTGGCCGAGGTCGCCTCCCGCGTCAACGAGCGCACCGAGAACATCGGCGCGCGCCGGCTGCATACGGTGATGGAGCGGCTTCTGGAGACGATCTCCTTCGAAGCTGCAGACAAATCCGGCGAAAAATACCTGATCGACGCCGATTATGTGGATGGCCACCTGGGCGCCCTGGTCGCCGATGAGGACCTCAGCCGTTACATCCTTTGAACGTCAACACCCGCCATGGCTGGTATCCTGAACGGTCTATGGGCGAGATCATTCCATTCAACAACCGTGGACACCGGGCGCGCCTGCGCGAGGCGCAACTGCGCGGCGAACTGGTGCGGCTCTGGCGCGGCAAGCTCGAACACGGCAGTTTCTGCGGCTACGTGGCGGCCGTCGGGCGCGAGTTCGTGCTGCTCTGGGTGGTCGGCGACAGCATCGGCTACGACGGCCTGTACGCCATGCGCCACAGCGACATCACCGAGCTGGAAGCGCCCGAGCAGCATCACCGCTTCGTCGAGCGCTCGCTGGCGCTGCGCGGGATCAAGCCGGTGCTGCCGGACGGCTTTCCGCTGGACGACATCAAGCAGGTGGTGCGTGCCGCGGCGCAGGCGGCGCCGGTGATCGGCGTGCATGTCGACAGCGAGGACGAGTCCGAGGTCTGCTACATCGGACGCCTGCTCGAACTCGAGGATGACGGCTTCAACCTGCAGGAAATCACGCCCGATGCCGAATGGCTGACCGAGCCGTCGTTCTTTGCCTGGGACGAGGTGTCCACGGTCAGCTTCGACGAGCCCTATGCGCAGGCCCTGTGCGGTGTCGCCGGCCAGTCGCCGGCGATGGCCCAGGGCGGGCCCGGCGTCGGCCGCGCGCATTGAGCGCCCGGGCACCGGCGTGCCGGGGATGACTGCACCGCGCCCCACCGAGATCGTCCTGCGCCGCGTCGCGCGCACGCTGGAGGTTGCCTTCGACAATGGCGAGCGTTTCGAGCTGCCGGCCGAATATCTGCGCACGCATTCGCCCAGCGCCGAAGTGCAGGGCCACGGTCCCGGCCAGCGCGTTCTGGTGGGCGGCAAGGGCGGCGTGAACATCGCCGCCATCGAACCGGTCGGCCAGTACGCCGTGCTGCTGCGTTTCGACGACGGCCACGACACCGGCATCTTCGCCTGGGACACGCTCTACGCGCTGGGCCGCGACCAGGCGCGCAACTGGCAGACCTACCTGGACGCGCTGCAGCGCGCGGGGCTCAGCCGCCAGGCGTGAGTGCCGGATCGGGCGCCTCCGGCTCCAGGCCGTTGCCGGCGGCGTGCGGCGCAGCAAGTCCGGACGGGATCGAGCCCGTCCTTCCCGCCCGGCCGGTCAGTCGCGCTCGCGCAGATAGGTGTAGCCGGTCAGCCCGGCCTCGAGCGCGGCAAGCAGGCGCTCGGCTTCGACGCCGGCGGCGCCGGCCGCGGCGATGCGCTCGCGATAGGTCGCGCGCAGCCCGGCCAGGTCATAGCCGACGTAGTCGAGCATGACGTCGGCGCCGTCGCCGCGGCGGGGCTGCTCGAGCGCGAAACCGTCCGCGCCCACGCGCACGTTGACCGCGTCGGTGTCGCCGAACAGGTTGTGAATGTCGCCCAGGGTCTCCTGGTAGGCACCGACCATGAACAGGCCCAGGCAATAGGACTCGCCCTCGCGCAACGCGTGCAGCGGCAGGCTGACGTCGAGGCCGTCGGCGCCGACGTAGTGGTCGATGCGGCCGTCGGAATCGCAGGTCAGGTCGGCGATCACGCCGCGCCGCGTCGGCGCCTGGTCGAGGCGCGCCAACGGCACGATCGGAAACACCTGCTCGATCGCCCACACGTCGGGGATCGACTCGAATACCGAGAAGTTGACGAACACCTTGTCGACCAGGCGTGCGTCGAGCTCGTCCAGCGCCTGCCGGTGCGCGCGCCCGTCGGGCTTCAGCCGCGCACGCACCGCGTGCATCAGCGCGAAGTACAGATCGTCCAGCCGCGCGCGCTGCGCCAGCCCCAGCTGGCCGAGCGCGAACAGGGTCTGGCCTTCGGCCAGGTGATGCTGGGCCTCGTGGTAGAGCTCCAGCGGCGGACGGGTCGCCAGTTCGCCGTGCAGCGCGCGCAGATGCCGCAGCACCGCCGGCTCGCCGGCGTCCGCCGGCGGCAGCGCGCCCGCGGGCACGCGCTCGACCTCGCTGACGTTGACCACCAGCACGGCATGGTGCGCGGTCATCGCGCGGCCGGCCTCGGTGATCACCCGCGGCGCCGGCAGGCCGTGCGCCGCGCAGGCCTCGGCCAGCGGCTGCACGATGCTGGCGGCGTACTGGTCGAGACTGTAGTTGATCGAGCAGAAGCTGCGCGAACGCGTGCCCTCGTAGTCCACGCCGAGCCCGCCGCCGACATCGACCACGTCCAGTGCCACGCCGCGCCCGGCCAGCTCGACGACGTAGCGCGTCGCCTCGCGCATGCCGGCGGCGATGTCGCGCACGTTCGACAGCTGCGAGCCCATGTGGAAGTGCAGCAGCCGCAGCGTGTGCTTGAGCCCGGCCGCGTCAAGGCCGGCCAGCAGGGCGAGCAGCTGCGGCGGCGTCAGTCCGAACTTGCCCTTGTCGCCGCCGGTGTTCTGCCACTTGCCGGCCCCCAGCGTGGCCAGGCGCACGCGCACGCCCAGCAGCGGCTCGACGCCCAGCACGCGCGCTTCCTCGATCACGTGCGCCAGCTCGGACAGCTTCTCGATCACGATGTAGATCGCCAGTCCGAGGCGGCGCCCGATCAGCGCCAGACGCACGTATTCGCGATCCTTGTAGCCGTTGCAGATGACCACGCTGCCGGGCCGCGCCAGCGCCAGCACGGCCATCAGCTCGGGCTTGGAGCCGGCCTCGAGGCCGAAGCCGTCGCCACCGACCGCCGCCAGTTCGCCGGCCACCGCGCGCTGCTGGTTGACCTTGATCGGATAGACCGCGGTGTAGCCGCCGGCAAAATCGTGCTCGGCGGCGGCGCGCGCGAACGCGGCCTGCAGGCGCCGCACGCGGTCGCCGAGGATGTCGGGAAAGCGCAGCAGCAGCGGCAGCCGCAGGCCCTCGCCGCGGGCACGTTCGACCACCGCGGCCAGCGCCACCGCCGGGCCGTCTGCGCCGTGCGGACGCGCGACCAGGTCGCCGCGCGCGTCGATGTCGAAATAGCCATCGCTCCAGTGCGGCACGGCATAGGTGCGCCGGGCGTCGGCGATGCTCCAGGGCGCGGCCATCGCGGACTCCTCGGGATGGGCTTCAAAGCGCGCGATTGTAGCGCCTGCGTCGCCGTCGTCCGTCCAGCGGCCTGCGGATGCGCGAGCCGGCGGCTACAATCGCCGGCTGAACGTCGAGGATGGCTCCATGTCGCAGATCAGCTGGTTCACCGAGGCGCACCAGGCCTCGGGCTCGTCCATCGGCTTTCGCGTCGAAAAGCTGCTGCACGCCGAGCGCTCGGCCTACCAGTCGATCGAGATCTACCAGACCACCGACTGGGGCAACCTGATGGTGATCGACGGCTGCGTGATGCTGACCACGCGCGACAATTTCCTCTACCACGAGATGATGAGCCACCCGGCGCTGTTCACCCACGCCCACGCCCGGCGCGTGGTGATCATCGGCGGCGGCGACTGC
>JAJYDI010000064.1 GCA_021777635.1 Pseudomonadota bacterium | reverse complement strand
CGCAGAGCGCGCAGCGGCAGCGCATGCACGGCGTTGACGCCGCGGGTGTTCTGCGCGGTGATCGCGGTGATCGCGCTGGTGCCGTGCACGCCGCGGGCCATGAAGGTTTTCAGGTCGGCCTGGATGCCCGCGCCGCCGCCCGAGTCGGAGCCGGCGATGGTGAGTGCGATGGGCGGAGCCGGTCCCGGCTCTTTCACAGCGCCTCCGACGCGAAGTCCGCCAGCCGCGAGCGTTCGCCGCGGCGCAGGGTGATGTGCGCCGAGTGCTGCCAGCCCTTGAAGCGATCCACCGCGTAGGTCAGCCCGGAGCTGGTCTCGGTGAGGTAGGGCGTGTCGATCTGCTCGACGTTGCCGAGGCAGATCATCTTGGTGCCGGGACCGGCGCGGGTGATCAGCGTCTTCATCTGCTTGGGCGTCAGGTTCTGCGCCTCGTCGATGATCACGTAGCGGCTGAGAAAGGTGCGTCCGCGCATGAAGTTGAGCGAGCGGATCTTGACCCGCGAGGTGAGCAGATCGTTGGTCGCCGCGCGGCCCCATGCGCCGCCTTCCTCGGGGTTGGCCAGCACTTCGAGGTTGTCGGTCAGCGCGCCCATCCACGGCGTCATCTTCTCCTCCTCGGTGCCTGGCAGAAAGCCGATGTCCTCGCCCACCGACACCGTCGCGCGGGTCATGATGATCTCGCGGTAGCGCTGCTGGTCCATCACCTGAGCCAGTCCCGCGGCCAGCGCCAGCAGGGTCTTGCCGGTGCCGGCGGTGCCGAGCAGCGTGACGAAATCCACCTCGGGGTCCATCAGCACGTTGAGCGCGTAGTTCTGCTCGCGGTTGCGCGCCGAGATGCCCCACACGGTGTGAGTGTGCCCGCTGTAGTCGTCCAGCAGCTTCAGCCGCGCCTTGCCGTCGGCGACGCCGAGCACGCGCAGCTCGATGCCCGATTCGCCGGGCAGGCACAGGCACTGATGCGGGTGCCACTCCTCGTCTCCCGCCGGCGTCAGTTCGTAGAAGGTGTGCCCGCGCTCCGACCACGAGCGCACTTCGGGATGACGCTGCCAGAAGTTCTCGGGCAACTCGGCATGACCGCTGAAGAGCAGGGCAAAGTCATCCAGCGCGCGATCATTCTCGTAGTCTTCCGCGGCGATGCCGTAGATGCTCGCCTTGATGCGCAGGTTGATGTCCTTGCTCACCAGCACCACCGGCGTGTCCGGATGGCGCTCGCGCAGGTCGAGCACCGCCGCCAGGATCTCGTTGTCGGCCTTGCGGTGGCTGTCGGCGGTGCGCGACTGGAACCACAGCTTGCCGGCGGCGCCGCCGCGGCCCAGCTTGATGCCCTGCGGGTCGGTCAGCGGCAATCCGTCCTTGATGCCGTGGCCGTTGCCGCGCTCGATCAGCTCGTTGAGGAAGCGGCTGGTCTGGCGCGCGTTGCGTGCCAGTTCCGAGCCGCCGCTCTTCTTCTCGTCCAGTTCCTCCAGCACCGTCATCGGGATGAAGACATCGTGTTCCTCGAAGCGGAACAGCGATGTCGGGTCGTGCAGCAGCACGTTGGTATCGAGGGCGTAGATGCGCTTGCCGCGAGTCATGCGGACGGATCCTCGTGGTGGTGGAGCGGGGGAGATGGCATCGGCCTGCCGCGGCGGCGACCGCGCGGGGTGGCGATGGGGTGCAGGTGGCCGGTCACCGGGACGGAATCGCGTCCAGCACGGCCTGGGCGTGCCCCGCAACCTTGACGTTGCGCCAGGCCTGCGCCAGCGTGCCGTCGGGGGCGATGAGAAAGGTGCTGCGCACCACGCCGAGGTGGCGTTTGCCGTAGAGCACCTTTTCGTGGATGACGTCGAAGGCGCGGCACAGTGCCTCGTCGCCGTCGCTGACCAGATCGAAGGCGAAGCCCTGCCGGGCGCGGAAGGCGCGGTGCGCGGCGAGCGAGTCGCGCGAAACACCCAGCACCACGGCCTTGCGGCGCCGGAACCGCGCCAGCAGCGCGTTGAACTCGAGACCCTCGGTGGTGCAGCCCGGCGTGTTGTCCCTGGGATAGAAGTAGAGCACCAGCCAGTGTCCGGCGTAGTCGGCCCATCGCGCGGTCTTGCCGCTGGACAGTGCCAGCGGCAGATCGGGAATGCGCGCGCCGGGTTCGATCATCGCGGGCTGCGGTCCGGCTCGAGTCGGACGATGCACTGTTTCAGGGCCTGCGGCCCGGTGCAAGCACCCGCGGCGAGTGCGCTGCCGGCGGGCGTGGCGGAATGGGCGGCGACGATCATGACGTCCTCCCGGTCAGAACTTCATCGGATCCATGATGGCGTCGAGGTTGAGCCCGTCGCAGAGCTCGAGAAAATCGTCGCGCAGGGCGGCGATGTGCGCCTCGCTGGGAATGCCGACGGTGATTTGCGCTGAGAACATGTCGGCACCGGTCTGCATGGCGCGGTAGCGCGACGAGGTCAGCTGCTCGATCGTGATGCTGCGACGGGCGAAGAACTCGATGATGTCGAGCATCACGCCGGGCTTGTCGGCCGCCACGACCTCGACCACGTACGGCAGCAGGTGCGACTGCGGCGCGCGCGGCGTGGTCCGGTAGCTGACCAGATGCAGCTCCTCGTCGCGACCGGCGCGCGCCAGGGCGGCCTCGAGCTTGGCCACCGCATCCCACGGCCCCTGCGCCAGCAGGATCAGCGAGACATCGGAGCCGACGGTGGAGACGCGGGTATCCGCCAGATTGCAGCCGGAATCCGCGATGCGCTTGACCAGCGCCAGCAGCGGCGAGCGCGCGGCGGGAGTCACGGTCTGGATCAGCAGGTGGTTGTCGGGTCCGGGACGCTGGGAAGATCGGTTCAAGTGGATGCACCCGTGCGGGCTGGCGGTCCCCGGCACGAACGACGTGTCCGGCCTGTCGTGAGCTTACTTGCCCGCCTCGCAAACCCGCAAGTAACATGCGTGCACACCGGCCAATGGCGTTTCCCTTGAAGCTCTCCGGCAGCATCTGTGCTCTCGCCACGCCGTTCGCGGCCGACGGCGCGCTCGATCTCGATGCCTTCGCGCGCCTGCTCGACCACCAGCTGGCCGGCGGCACGCAGGGCGTGGTCGTCGCCGGCTCGACCGGCGAGGCGCACATGCTCGAGCACGCCGAGTGGGAACGCCTGCTGGCACGCGCCGTCGAGCAGGTGGCCGGTCGCGTCCCGGTGCTCGCCGGCTGCGGCCAGGCCGGCACCGCGTCGACGGTCGCACTGGCCCGTCGCGCCGAGGCGCTCGGCGCCGACGCCGCGCTGGTGGTCACCCCGTACTACGTGCGCCCGACCCAGGAGGGTCTGCGCCGGCACTTTCTCGCGGTGGCCGAGAACGGCGGCCTGCCGGTGGTGCTCTACAACGTACCCTCGCGCACCGGCTGCGATCTCCTGCCCGAAACGGTTGCCGCGCTGCGCGGGCATCCGCGGATCGTGGCCATCAAGGAGGCGCGTGCCGATGCCGGACGCATCGCCGCCGTCGCGGCGCTGGTGCGGGACGATTTCGTCTTTCTATCCGGTGACGACGGCAGCGCGCACGAGGCGATGCTGGCCGGCGCCGCCGGCGTGATCTCGGTCGCCAACAATCTGGTGCCGGAGGCGTTCCGCGCGCTCTGTGATGCGGCGTGCTGCGGCGACCGCGCCTCGGCCCAGCGCCAGGCGGCCGCCCTGGTGCCGCTGTTGGACGCGCTAAACTGCGCCCCCAATCCGATTCCGGTAAAGGCCGGCCTGGCCGAGATCGGCATCGCCACCGCGGTTGTGCGCCTGCCGCTGCTCGAGCTCGAGCACGGCAGCGCGCGCCGTCGTATCGCCGAGACGCTGGCTGCGTTGCGGCCCCGCGCTTCAGCCGCCTGAATCATCACCCTGGAATCCCGCATGAAGAAGCTTCTGACCGCCGCTGCACTCGTCACCCTGACGCTTTCCGGCTGCAGCCTGTTCCATCGCAAGAGCGATGAAGCCTGGAAGAACGCGCAGCAGGAACGTCCGCTGGAGGTGCCCCCTCCGCTGGATCTGCCGCCAACGGCGGCGGCGATGACGATTCCGGCCGCCGGCGGTGGGGCCGCCGCAGTGAGTGCGGCGCCCGGTGCGACCGCGGACGCCGCCTCGGCCGGCAGCCTCGATCTCAACGACACCGTCGACAATACCTACCGTCGAGTCGGCCTTGCGCTCGAGCGCGGCGGCGTCGGCACGGTCACGGCGCACGATGATGCGGCGCACACCTACCGCGTGGCGGTGCAGGTGCAGGTGGCCGAACCGCCGCCGCAGGGCTTTTTCAAGCGCCTGTTCTCGGTGTTCTCGCACGCCAGGACGCATGCCGTCAGCGGCACCGTCAACGTCGCCGTGCGGGCGCAGGGCAGCGCCAGCGTGATCGAGCTGAGCGGCGAGCCCGCCGCGGTGCAGCAGGTGCTGGCACTGCTCAAGAGCCGCCTGACCTGATTCGGCAGCCGTCCTCGGCTGATGCGAAAACGCCGCCTGCGGGCGGCGTTTTCGATCGGATCGCAAGCTGCGCGGGCTCGGCGCCTGCGAGCGATCGCATGTCCTGTGCAATCTTCCCCTCGCGGGCCCGCTGCACGCCGGTGCCCGCTGCCGCGGGTCGATTGCTTGCGTGATCGATACGCGTCCGGCCATCCGTGGCTGTGCCGGGAAGTCGGAAAATGCACAACCTCTCAGCGTTCGAGCAGCGGCAACTTGTCCGGCTTGCCGTCCCAGTCCTTGGCGTCGGCGGGTGCTTCCTTGCGTTCGGTGATCACCGGCCACTGCTTGGCCAGTTCGGCATTCAGGGCGGTGAAATGCTCCTGGCCGGCCGGGACGTCGTCCTCGGGATAGATCGCCCGCGCCGGGCATTCCGGCTCGCACAGGGTGCAGTCGATGCACTCATCCGGATCGATGGCGAGGAAGTTCGGTCCCTCGTGGAACGCATCGACCGGACAGACCTCGACGCAATCCGTGTACTTGCACTTGATGCAGTTGTCGATGACGACGAAGGTCATGCGTGCGGCAGCCGGATAGGCAGGGAACGGGATGGTGCTCCCTACGAGACTCGAACTCGTGTTCCCGCCTTGAGAGGGCGGTGTCCTGGGCCACTAGACGAAGGGAGCACTGGCCGGCGAAGGCGCGGTAGTATAGCGAAATGACCGTTCCCGGCAACGCCTTGCGCAACCTGTTTCGAGGAATCCAACGCTTGTCCAAGGACGCCAGGAAGCCGTCGCCGCACGTGGCGCGCATCATCCCGCGTGCCGAACACGCGATCTCCCGCAAGTCGATCAGCTCCGCGGCGCTGCGCGTGCTGTACCGGTTGCACGAGGCCGGCTTCGCGGCCTTTCTGGTCGGCGGCGCGGTGCGTGATCTGCTGCTCGGCGGGCATCCCAAGGATTTCGACATCGCCACCGACGCGACGCCGGAGCAGGTCAAGCACCTGTTCCGCAACTGCCGGCTGATCGGCCGCCGGTTCCGCCTGGCGCACGTGGTGTTCGGCTCCGAGATCATCGAGGTGGCGACCTTTCGCGGTCATGGCGCCGATGGCGACCGCGAGATCGTCGACGGCCGCATCACCCGCGACAACATCTGGGGCTCGCTGGAGGAAGACGCGCTGCGCCGCGATTTCACCGTCAATGCGCTGTACTACAACATCGCCGATTTCAGCGTGCGCGACGACGTCGGCGGCATGCAGGACCTGCAGGATCGCGTCTTGCGCCTGATCGGCGATCCGGAGCAGCGTTACCGCGAGGATCCGGTGCGCATGCTGCGCGCGGTGCGGCTGGCGGCCAAGCTTGATTTTGACATCGACGCCGCCGCCGTCGCGCCGTTCGCCACCCTCGGCCCGCTGCTGGGCGAGGCGCCGTCGGCGCGGCTGTTTGACGAATCGCTCAAGCTCTTTCTCGCGGGTCACGGCCTGCAGAGTTTTCGTCTGCTCGACCACTATGGCCTGCTCGCGCATCTGTACCCGGTCACGGCGCGTGCGCTGGCGCGCGATCAGGACGCCGGCTTGCGCGCGCTGATCGAACAGGCGCTGGTGAATACCGACGCGCGCGTGGCCGCAGACAAGTCCGTGACCCCGGCGTTCCTGTTCGCCGTGCTGCTGTGGGGCGAGACGCGCGCGCAGGCCGAGGCACGCATCGCCGCCGGTGACGAACCGACCCTCGCTTGGCAGCATGCGGCGGCGCGCGTGGTGGCCGAGCAGAGCGATCGCGTGGCGATTCCGCGCCGCTTCGGCACGGTGATGGAAGAAATCTGGGCGTTGCAGCCGCGCTTTGCGCAGCGCGCGCGCAAGCGCGTGTTCCGCCTGATGGCCCACCCGCGCTTCCGCGCGGCCTATGATTTCCTGCTGCTGCGCGCGAGCGAGTCACCCGAGCTTGCCGAGCTCGGCAGCTGGTGGACCGCCGCACAGACGCAGCCGCCGGAGCAGCTGGCCGCCGCGCTGGACAGCGGCAACCTGGCGGTCGACGCCGAGGCGACGCCGGCCCGGAAGCGTCGGCGCCGTTCACGGCGCAAGAAACCCGCCTCCGCGGCCGACTGATCATGATCCCGGCGTGGGTCGGGCTCGGCGCCAATTGCGGCGATCCCGGCGCGCAGATCGTGCACGCCTGCGTCGCCCTCGCGCGGCTGCCGCAGACGCGCCTGCTGGCGCGTTCCCGTCTCTGGCACACCCCGCCCTGGGGCCCGGTGCCGCAGGCCGACTTCCTCAATGCCGCCGTCGCGCTCGACACCCTGCTGGCGCCGCGCGCGTTGCTCGAGGCGCTGCTGGCGATCGAGCGCGAGGCCGGACGCGATCGCGCGCGCGAGCAGCGCTGGGGACCGCGTCGGCTGGATCTCGATCTGCTGCTGTATGGTCAGCAGCGGCTCGAGGCGCCCGGACTGAGCGTGCCGCATCCGCGCCTGGCCGAGCGCGCGTTCGTGCTGCTGCCGCTGGCCGACATCGACCCCGCGCTGGTGGTGCCGGGCGCGGGCGTGGTCGCCGAACTGCTCGCGCGGGTGGACCGCACCGGCTGCGAGCCGTGGGTCGCGCCCGCTTGAGTGATGGCGCTTGCGCCGCCGATAATCGACGATCCTGAAGGAGAGCGCCGTGTCCGTCGAATCCGAACGACCCGCGCGCAAGCCGGTGACCGTGCCCGGCCTGCATGCGATGAAGGCGCGCGGCGAGAAGATCGCGATGCTGACCGCCTACGATGCCAGCTTCGCGGCGCAGCTCGAGGCGGCCGGCGTGGACGTGGCCCTGGTCGGCGATTCGCTGGGCATGGTGGTGCAGGGGCAGGCCAGCACGCTGCCGGTGACGCTCGACCAGATGGTCTACCACACGGCGGCGGCAGCGCGCGGCCTGCACGCCGCGCTGCTGGTCGCGGATCTGCCGTTCATGAGCTACCGCGATGTGCCGCATGCGCTGGCCGCATCCACGCGGCTGCTGGCCGAGGGCGGTGCGGCGATGGTCAAGCTGGAAGGCGCCGACTGGGTCTGCCCGGTGATCGCGGCCTTGGCCGAGCGCGACGTGCCGGTCTGTGCGCACCTCGGATTGACCCCGCAGTCGGTGCACCGCCTCGGCGGCTATCGCGTGCAGGGGCGGGATCGGGATGCGGCGGACCAGCTGCGCGCCGACGCGCTGGCGGTGCAGCAGGCCGGCGCGGACCTGCTGGTGCTCGAATGCGTGCCGGCGGACCTGGCAGCCGCGATCACCCGCGAGTTGAGCATCCCGACCATCGGCATCGGTGCCGGTGCCGGCTGCGACGGCCAGGTGCTGGTCGTCTACGACCTGCTCGGACTGACGCCTGGCCGCCGACCGCGCTTCTGCAAGAATTTTCTCGCCGGCCGCGACTCGATCGTCGCGGCGATCGCCGCCTACGTCGCCGACGTGCGCAGCGGCGCGTTCCCTGCTCCCGAACACGCCTACTGACTGATCCTGCCGGGAGACGCCATGCAGACCCTCCACGATGCCGCGGCACTGCGCGCCGCGATCCGCGCCTGGCGCGCGCAGGGGCAGAGCATCGGCTTCGTGCCGACGATGGGCAATCTGCATGCGGGCCATCTGGCGCTGGTGCAGCTGGCGCGCGCACGCAGCAACCGCGTGATCGCCAGCATCTTTGTCAATCCGACCCAATTCGGGCCCGGTGAGGATTTCGCGCGCTACCCGCGCACGCTCGAGCGCGACCAGGCCGGGTTGGCGAGCGCGGGCTGTGACCTGCTGTTCGCGCCTGCCGTCGAGGTGATCTATCCGTTCGGGCCCGCGCACACGGTGCGCGTCAGCGTGCCGGAAATCACGGCAACCCTCGAGGGCGCGCATCGCGCGGGCCATTTCGACGGCGTCGCCACGGTCGTCGTCAAGCTGTTCAATCTGGTGCAGCCGGACCTGGCCGTGTTCGGGCAGAAGGACTGGCAGCAGCTGCTGGTGGTGCGACGGCTGGTGCGCGATCTGGCATTGCCGCTGGAGATCATCGCCGCGCCGACCGTGCGCGAGGCGGACGGGCTGGCGCTGAGTTCTCGCAACCAGTATCTCGATGCCGACCAGCGCGCGCGCGCGGCGGAAGTCCACGCCACGTTGCAGGCGATGCGCGCCGCGCATCTCGGCGGGCAGCCGCGGGTGCAGGCCGAGGCCGCGGCCGCGGCGCGATTGCGGGCGGCGGGTTTCGAGCCCGACTATGCGGCGATCCGGCGGGGTGTGGATCTGGCGATTCCCGCCGACACCGAGCATGGCGGACTGATCGCGCTGATCGCCGCCCGGCTGGGCACGACGCGGCTGATCGACAATCTGCCGTTCGACGGCGGCTGAGGGTGCTGCGCCGCAGCAGGATCGGGCCGGCGGCGATATAATCGCGCTCCCCGTACGCCGTACCGTCCGAGGTCGCTGCATGCACCTGACCCTGCTCAAGGCCAAGATCCACCGTGCCACCGTCACCCATGCCGAGCTGCACTACGAGGGATCGATCGCGATCGACGGCCGTTTGCTCGATGCCGCCGGCATTCGCGAGTACGAGCAGATCCATGCCTGGAACATCGGCAATGGCGAGCGCTTCGTCACCTATGCACTGCGTGCCGATGAGGGCTCCGGGATCATCTCGGTCAACGGCAGTGCCGCGCATCGCGCGCAGCCCGGACAGCTGCTGATCATCGCCGCGTTCGCCCAACTGGCCGAGGCCGAGCTGGCACAGTTCCAGCCGCAGCTGGTCTACGTCGACGCCGGCAACCGCATCACCCATACGCACCGTTCCATTCCCCGGCAGGCTGCCTGAGCGCTGCGCTCGACGTCGGTCCGGCAACGCATGCATCGGCAGCCGACTGCACGGGGATGGGCGCGCCCGGCGCGCTGCCCGAGCCGCCCGAGTCGCTGCACGGGGCCGCGCCACACGCGCCGGTGTTCGCCGCGGTCCGCGTGCTGACCGGCACGATCGCTCAGCGGGCGCTGTCCTGCGCACGGCGCTGCGCCTGTTGCGCCAGCGCCCAGGCCACGTGTTCGCGCACCAGTGGCGAGGGGTCGTCGGCCCGGGCCCGGAGCGCGGCGACGATCTCGTCGGCGCACGGCGCATTGCCCAGCGCGACGGCGAGGTTGCGCAGCCAGCCCGCGTAGCCGGCGCGGCGGATCGGCATGCCCTCGGTGCGGGCGAGGAACTGCGCCTCGGTCCAGGCAAACAGTTCGGTCAGCGCGGCACCGTCGAGACCGTGGCGCGGCGCGAAGTCGGGCAGCTGGGCCGGCTGCGCATAGCGGTTCCACGGGCATACCAGCTGGCAGTCATCGCAGCCGAACACGCGGTTGCCGAGCAGCGGTCGCATCGCGACCGGGATCGCCTCGCGCCATTCGATGGTCAGGTAGGCGATGCAGCGGCGCGCGTCCAGGCGATACGGCGCGACGATCGCGCGCGTCGGGCAGACGTCGATGCAGCGCGTGCAACTGCCGCAGTGCGCACTGGCGGGCGCATCGATCGGCAGCGGCAGGTCGGTGTAGAGCTCGCCGAGGAAGAAATACGAACCGGCATCGCGGGCGAGCAGCAGGGTGTGCTTGCCGATCCAGCCCAGACCCGCATTGCGCGCCAGCGCCTTCTCCAGCACCGGCGCGGAGTCGGCGAAGGCGCGGTAGCCGAAGGGTCCGATCGCCGCCTGGATGCGGTCGGCGAGCTTCTGCAGCCGTTTGCGCATCAGGCCGTGGTAGTCACGGCCCAACGCGTAGCGCGCGACATAGGCGCGGCGACCGTCGGCGAGCACCGACCACGGCTCGGCGGCGCGGTCGGGCCAATAGTCCATGCGCACCGAAATCACCCGCAGCGTGCCGGGCGCGAGTTCATCGGGGCGGCTGCGCTTGACGCCGTGCGCCGCCATGTAGGCCATCGCGCCGTGCCGGCCCTGGGCCAGCCATTCCAGCAGATGCGCCTCGTCGTCGGGCAGGTCGATGCCGGCGATACCCACGGCGCCGAAGCCGAGATCGGCCGCCCAGCGTGCGATGTCGCCGCGCAGTGCGGCGTAGTCGGTGATGACGGCAGCGGGCTGGGTATCGGGCATGCGGACCTCGCGACCATTGTAGGTCGGCCCCGGGGCCGCGCTGCCATAATCGCCGCATGAGCGAACCCGAGCCCGCGCACGCGTTGTACACCGCCGCCCAGGTACGCGCGCTGGATGCGGCGGCGAGCGCGGGCGGCCTCGCCGGTCGCGAGCTGATGCGGCGCGCCGCGGCCGCGGCACTGGCGGTGTTGCGCACGCGCTGGCCCGAGGCGCGCCGCATCCTCGTGCTGGCGGGGCCCGGCAACAACGGCGGCGACGGCTGCCTGCTCGCCGCGCAGGCGTGCGCGGCCGGTCTCGAAGCCCGGGTGCTGGCGCTGACGGCTCCGTCCGGGGCTGATGCGGCGGCGGCGCGCGAGACCGCGCGTGCGGCGGGCGTGCCGATCGCGGCGG
>JAJYDI010000063.1 GCA_021777635.1 Pseudomonadota bacterium | reverse complement strand
GCGGGGGTGCCGTTGGCGACCGCCTGATAGGGATCGAAGGTGCCGGTCATGCCGGCCTCGTCGCCGTAATAGATCATCGGGATGCCGGGCAGGGTGAAGCTGAGCACTTCGGCGATCTGCCAGCGTGCGAGCACATCGCTCGCGGCCACCCCGTTGTTGGCGAGCAGGCTGGTGAAGCGCGGCATGTCCTGGTTGTCGATGAAGTTGATCATCAGGTCGGGCCGGGCGTCATCCTTCAGGTTCTGCTGCACGGCGTAGTCGACCGCGGCGAGGTTGCCGTAGCCGTAGTAAGTAGGCTGCCCTGGCACCAGACCCGACTGGGTGATGGCGAAGTACAGCGGGTAGTTCTGTGCGCTGGAGAAGCCCACCGACGGCTGGGTATAGCTGCCAACGAAATCCGGGCGACCGTCGAGGATCTCGCCGAACGCAAAGGGCGCATAGCCCTGCGCGTGCAGATAGGTGAAGTACTGCCACCAGAAGCTGTTCGGCACGTACATCGCGGCATCGAGGCGCATGCCGTCGAGCCCGTAGGTGTCGAGCCAGCCGGCCGTGGCCTGATCCAGCATGGCCTGCACCGCGGTGTTGTCGGAATTGAAATCCGGCAAGCTGTCCAGCGGGCAGTCCCAGGTGGGATTGTAGGCGCCGAGGTAGGGCTCGCACTGACCGGTCACGGGGTCGTCGTGGTGAAACTGGAAGGTCTGCACCGCCTGTGCGCTGTTGTTGAGGATCAACTGGCCGCTGGCGATCTGGTTGACCTCCTGCTGATAGGGCGGGTAACCGATGCCAGCGTCATTGACGATTTGGCCTAGGATCACCGCGATGTGCTGGGCGTGCGCCGCGTTGACCAGAGCCTGCAGGGTGACCGTCGAGCCGAAATGAGGATCGACGTGGGTGAAGTCCCAGGGCGCATAGCCGTGATAGGGAAAACTCTGCCAGTTGTTGGGGTTGTTGGTTCCCGGCCCGGACTGCGCAGGGCCCTGCACGTAGGCCGGCGTCATCCAGATCGCGGTCGCGCCCAGCTGACTGAAGTAACCCGCGCCGATCTGGTCGATCACGCCCTGGAAGTCGCCGCCGTACCAGCCCATCGGATTTTGCGGCTGTGCCGGCTCGTTATCACCGGGGCCGCCGTTGTCATTGGAAGGATCGCCGTTGTCGAAGCGGTCGGGCATCAGAAAATAGATCACCGAACCCGGCCAATTGACCGACCCTAGCGGCAGCGGCGCGCTGCTGTTCGCGGCCACGGTGACCGATGCAGTCGCGGTCGCCGGCACGGTTCCGGCCGCGCCGCTGGCGGTCAGGGTGAAAAGGTACGTCTGTGCGCTGGCGCCACTGTCGGCCGGCAGCCCGACCTGCGCGCTGGTCGCGGTGATGGCGCCGGAAGGCATGCCGGTGACGCCGGCGGCGGGTTGCACGCTCAGCGTGTAGCCGCTGGCGTTGCTGGCTTGCCAGGCCAGCGCGACTGATCCGCCTGCAGTGGGGAGACTGCCCGGTGTGGCGGTGAAACGGGCGATGCTCGGCGCGGCGGGCGGCGTCGGCGGCGGGCTGGCGGAACCGCCACCGCCACCGCAGCCTGACAGCGCGAGAACCAGTGACAGCCCGGATCGACGAATTAGCCGGCGCATGAGCCCCCCGCTGTGCGCGCCAGCAGCGTCCGTCGCGATGACGCGCTGGGCGATGTCCGCCGTCCGAGCACCACTCGACGGCATGCAGGGCGATAGTAGGCCGCTTCCGGTGCGGCGCGGCTAGCGCGCATACGTATTCATGCGCAGCATAAAGAGGCACGCGGCGGCGGTTCGCGCAGCTGTCAGTCCAGCGCCGGTGCGAAGCCGACCACCAGGGTGCCCGGGCCGGCGTGCGCGCCGATCGCGGCTCCGGACTCGACCACGTCGGGCTCGGTCGCAAGGCCGAAGCACACCGCCAGCGTCGCCGCCAGTTGGGTGGCCTCGCGCGGATTGTCGCAATGGCCGACGAGCACCCGCGCGGCGTCGGCACGCGGTACGCGGCGCGCCAGCCACGCTGCGAAGCGCACCGGCAGTCCGTCACCTGCGCGCAGCGCGCCACCCAGATGCAGGCGCCCGTCAGTACGCGAAGCCAGCACCGGCGCCAGCTTCAGCCAGCGTGTCAGCGGCAGCGCCGCGCGCGGCACGCGGCCACCGCGCACGGCGTAGGTCAGATCGCGCAGCACCCCGAACGTGCGCACGCGCGGCACCAGCGCGATCAGCCGCGCGGCGATGGCAGCCGCATCCAGCCCCTGCTCTGCCCAGTGGCCCGCTGTCTCAGCAAGCAGGCCGAGTCCGCAGGCCACATTGCGCGAGTCGACATTGACAACGCGCTGCCCGCGCGAAGCCGCCTGCGCCGCCTGACAGGTGCCTGACAGCGCCGCCGACAGGCCGACGTAGACCGCCTCATCGTGATGACTGAGCGCATGCTGGAATCGGCGGCTGAAATCGCCGGCCGGCGGCTGCGAGGTGCGCGGAACCGCGCGCAGGTCGCGCATGCGCCGGTAAAGCTCTCCGACGCTCAGCCCGATCTTGTCGAGGTGATCGACGCCATCCACGATGACCCGCACCGGCACCCATGCGACGCCGGCTGCCGCCAGCCGCGCCGCCGGCAGATCGGCGGCGGAATCGGTGATCACCGCGACGCGGCGACTGGTACGTACCGAATGCTGTTGCGCGTGCATGTCATCGGCCTTGGGCTCGCTGACCGCGCCGAACTGGGCCAGCGTTTCAAAGAAGGCAGATGGCTCATCGAGATGCAGGTGCACGCGCAGGCGTCGTGCATCGCCGGCGATCACCAGACAGCTGCCGCCCAGCGGCGCCAGCGCTGCGCGCAGCGCGCTGCGATCGAGCACGACGTGGCTAAGCAGGCACTCCACGCACCAGCGCCCAGGACCGGTATCGTCATGGGCCACTGCCGCCACCGCGGTCGGAGTTGGCGTGCCGGTCGCTGCCGTGGGCATGCCCAAGGCGCGGCGGCCATCGCGCAGATAGGCGTTGATGCCGTCAAGCAAATCCACGAAACCCTGCGCGCCGGCGTCGACGACGCCGGCGCGGCGCAGCACCGGCAACTGACGTGGCGTATCGGCCAGTGCCTCGCGCGCCGTCACCAGCGCACGCTCAAACGCGCCGCGCAGGTCGTCGCGGCTGGGCTCGATCTGTTGCGCGAACGCCCTGGCGAAGGCGCCGATCACGCTGAGAATGGTGCCCTCGCGGGGGTCGGCGACGGCGCCGCGCGCTTGTTCAGCGCCCTCGCGCAGGGCCGCAGCGAGCGCACCGGCGCTGAGGCGCTCGGATCCCTGCAGCGCCTGGCTTGCACCGCACAGGAATTGCGCCAGGATCGCGCCGGAGTTGCCGCGTGCGCCGTCCACCGCCGCATGGGCGACTGCCTGCAGCAGGCCGCCGGCGCCGCGTCCGCGCAGATCGGTCACGGCGTCGCGCACGGCGCCCAGCGTGCTGGCGAGATTGGAGCCGGTATCACCGTCCGGCACCGGAAACACGTTGATACGGTCGAGGTATTCGCGTCGCGCGACAACCTGGCCGATGCCTGCCAGCAGCGCCCGCTTCAGGCTGCGCGCATCCGCACTGCGTGGTGCGTGCAGGGGTTCGGCGGCAAGGCTGAAGGTCGCGGTCATGGTCGGGCAGCATAGCCACGCCTTGCTGGTCGGGCTTGTTGCGACGCAACGCAGGCACAGTGGCGGGGGGCGGCGTGATCTGCCACCATTCATCTCTTGACAAGCGTGTCCAGATGCCATGGCAATCGCATGAAGATCATCGCGCCGATCGGTCTGCTGATGGGGCTGAGTGTCACGTGCGCCGCGACGGCGAGCGATTTCCCGGGAGCCTTGTTCGCGGTCGCCCCATCGGGTCTGACCGGCACCGAACCGGTTGCAGCATTGCCCGCGCTGCCGGGCGGATCGCTTGATCGCGCACTGCCGCGGGGTCGCGACGGCGCCACGCCTGTGCGACCGGTCATCGAGTCGCCGAAGTCCGATGCCGGCAATGCCATCAGGCGCGAACCGCCGGGCACGCCGCACGCATTGATGCCCGATCGCACCGGCCTGCCGCCGGGCCTGCGGGGCACCGCGCGCAAACCGCGCGCGGTACTGAGCTGGCAGTCGTTGCTGCCGGGTTCGATCCAGTAACGCCCAGCCGCTGATTGCGCTACCGGCAACGCTGCCAGTGCCCGAACTCGGCGCGTAGGCGCTGCGTGGCTGGCGCGAGGTCACCGTGTATCCCGGCGAGTTCATGGTGCGGCGCTGCCACGAGGATGCCGCCGCCGCGGCGACCGATCCGGCACCGCGGGCGCGCCGAGCCGGAGGTAACCGCGCTGCTGACCGCTTGCTGCGGGGCTCGGTCCAGGGTCCCGGGCACCTGCGTCTTAGCCCTGCGTGAAGCGCACCACGAAGCGCGCGCCGCCCAGTTCGGGCGAGCGTTCAACCGTCAGCACGGCGCGATAGGCACGCACCAGGTCCTGCACGATGGCAAGGCCGATGCCGTGGCCCTGAACCCGCTCGTCGCCGCGCACGCCCCGCTGCAGCAGGCGTTCCACTTGGTCCTCGGCAATGCCGGGGCCATCATCCTCGACGATCAGCTCCAGACCGTCGCGGTGCGCGCCGCTGCCGGGCAGCACGCGGGCGGTGACCAGTACGCGATGCTGCGCCCACTTGAAGGCGTTTTCGGTCAGGTTGCCCAGCAGCTCGAGCAGATCGCCCGGCTCGCCATAGAAGCGCGCGGCCGGCTCGATCTCGAACTCGCACAACACCTGCCGCGCGGCATAGACCTTCTCCAGCCCGCGCACCAGCTCCTCGGCAAGCGGCGCCACCGCGATCGGCGCGGAGAAGGTGGCATGGCCCAGCGCCGCGGCGCGTGCGAGCTGGTACGCGACGATCTCGTCCATGCGTCGCACTTGGTCGAGCACGTCTCGTGTCAGTGCCGGCGGCACGGCTTCGGTGTCGAGTCGCGAACGGATCACCGCCAGCGGCGTCTTCAGGCTGTGCGCAAGGTCGCCCAGCGTGTTGCGGTTGCGCTGGAGGTGCTCGCGCTCGCTCTCGATGAAGCGGTTGAGGTTGCGGGTAAGCCGGATGAGCTCGTGCGGGTAGTCATCGTCAAGGCGTTCGCGCTGGCCGCGCTCGACGAGCGCCAGTTCGATGGCGACCCGTCGCAGCGGTGACAGGCTCCAGCGCATCAGAACCTGTTGAAGCAGCAACAGCACAAGCCCGAGTCCCGTCAGCCAAAGCGCCAGCGTATGGCGGTAGGCCGAGATCTGGCGGTCGAAACCCGCGGTGGATTCGGCGACGTGGAATGTCAGTTTCAGCGGATGGTGATGCGGCACGTCCCAAGCCACGCCCTGGCTGAGCATGAACACCTTGCCGCTGGCGGTCACCAATGGCCCCTCGAAACGGGTGATGCCGGGATCGAGATTCTGATCCACGGGCAGATCCAGTCCCTGCGCCGACGGAGACGACCACGCGCGTCCCCGGGCGTCGCTGACCGCTGCGTATAGGCCCGATCCCGGGCGGGCGAAACCCGGCTGCGGTGGCGCATCAGGCGGCAGCAGCTTGCTGCCGTAGCGGCTGACGTCGAAGCCTGCCAGATAGGCGTAGATGAAACTCTGCAGGCGATTGCGCTCAGCCGTCAGCGTGCCTTCCGTGTAGGCGCGGTCGAGGGCGAATCCGGTGGCGCCGAGAAAGGCGACCAGCGCCAGCAGCGAGGCCAGCGCCGAGCGGCCGACCAGCGACAGCGGGCGGCGCTCAGGCGTCATCGCCCTCGCTGCGCGGAATTGCGAAGCGATAACCGCGTCCGCGCACCGTCTCGATCGGCTTCAGCGTGCCCTCGGGATCGAGCTTGCGGCGCAGGCGGCCGATGAACACTTCGAGCACGTTGGAGTCTCGGTCGAAGTCCTGCTGATAGATGTGCTCGGTGAGATCGGCCTTGGACACCAGCTCGCCAGCGTGCAGCATCAGATACTCGAGGACCTTGTACTCGTAGCTGGTCAGATCGACCGGCGCGCCATCGACGGTGACCATCTGACCGGTGGTGTCGAGGCGGATCGGGCCGCAGGCCAGAAGCGGCTTCGACCAGCCGCTGGCGCGACGCACCAAGGCGTTGATGCGAGCCAGTAGTTCCTCGACGTGAAACGGCTTGACCAGGTAATCATCGGCGCCGAACTTCAGCGCTTCAACCTTGTCCTGCCATGACGAACGCGCGGTCAGGATCAAGATCGGGCAGCGCTGGCCGGCCTCGCGCAGGGCCTTGACCAGATCCATGCCCGACATCCGTGGAAGCCCTAGGTCGATGATCGCAAGGTCGAAGGGCACCTCGCGGCCCTGGAACAGACCCTCTTCGCCGTCGGCCGCACAGTCCACGGCGTAGCCGTCGCGCTTAAGCCTTGCCGCCAGTGTCTCGCGCAGCGGCGCCTCGTCCTCCACCAGCAGGATGCGCATCAGTGTTTCTCCTTGAATTCGGTTCGCACCTGGACCACCCGCACGTGGCCGTCCGGGGTCAGCATCTTGACGCGATAGATCACGTAACGACCGATGCGCACGCTGTCGGCCTTGAGCACCTTGCCGCCGCTGGCGCGCTGCACCTGTTCGACCGCCTGCTCCAGTGTGGTGCCGGGTGGCGCGAGGATCTCTTCGGCGGTGGCCGAGGTCACCGCGGCGGCCAGCAGCAAAGCGAGGGCGAGGCGGAGCGGACGCAGCATGGCGCGATGGTAGCCGAAGCCGCGCCGCGCGCGGTCTTGGAGCCGATCATGCCTGCCGTGGCCGAATTCGCGCTGAACCGCGCTCATGAACGCGCTCGCGCAGTATCCCGGAAGTACGCGCCGGCGATTACCTACGGATTCCGCTGCGCGACGGGGCGCGGCCATGCCTTCCAGTCGCCACGGCGACGCGGTGCAACGCCGCAGCGCACCGAAGGGCGCGGGATTGATGGACGGGCATTTCCGAGATGCCTCACCAGGCTGGCGTCGCGCAGCAGCATGAGCGGGCCGAGCTGCCCAAGGTTCGACATGCTCAGGCAGCGACTGCGGAGGCCGTCTCGACCGCAGCGAGCGCGCGTTCGACCAGGCTCCAGTCGGCGCCCGCGGCGCGCCCCTGTTCGCCGAGCAGTCGCCGGAAGCTCCGCGCACCGGGAAGGCCCTGATACAGGCCCAGCCAATGGCGTGTCATGTGCCGCAGCGCAGTGCCTCGCGCCAACTCCGATTCGACGTAAGGCCGCAACGCGCGCAGCGCATCGGCACGCGTCGATGGTGTCGCGTGCCACAGCGCCGCATCGGTCTGCGCCAGCACCCAGGGTTCGTGATACGCGACGCGGCCGAGCATCACACCGTCGACCAGCGCCAGATGCTCGCGCGCCGCCGCGGTACTGACGATGCCGCCATTGATCACCACCGTCAATTGTGGGAACTCGCGTTTCAGTCGATGCACCCGCGCGTAGTCGAGAGGGGGCAGCTCGCGGTTTTCCTTCGGTGAAAGGCCCGACAGCCAAGCCTTGCGAGCGTGCACGATCAGGGTACCGATCCCGGCGTCAATCAGCGTCGTGGCGAAACGCTGCAGATCTGCGTAGGCGTCCTGTTCGTCGATCCCGATACGGCATTTCACCGTGACCGGCAGCGTCACCGCGTCGCGCATCGCGCGCACGCAATCGGCCACCAGGGCCGGCTCGCGCATCAGGCAGGCCCCGAAGCGCCCGGCTTGCACGCGGTCGGACGGGCAACCGACGTTAAGATTGATCTCGTCGCAGCCGGCAGCGGCGCCGATCGCGGCAGCGGCGGCGAGCTCGTGCGGTTCGCAGCCACCCAGCTGCAGGGCCAGCGGATGCTCGCTAGCGTCGTGTCCCAGTAGACGCGCGCGGTCGCCGTGCAGCAGCGCCTGCGCGTGCACCATCTCGGTATACAGTCGCGCATGTGGTGCTAGCACGCGATGAAAGGCGCGGCAGTGGCGGTCGGTCCAGTCCATCATCGGCGCCACGCAAAGGCGCCAGGGCGAATCCGGGTCGCGGGCGGGAGGGGCGGCGCTTTCCATTGCGCAAGGATACCCGGCGTGCCTCGCGCCGGTGCTACGCTGGCATCGGCAGTACCCGATTGCGAGCGTCATGAGCGCGAGTGCGACCATCAGCCTCGATGCGGTGATCGTGGCGGTTACCGCCGAGGCACCGCGCGTGCTGACCGTCGAGCACGATGGCGCCGACGTGCTTCCCGGTGGTGCGCTCGATCTCCTGCGCGATGCCACCCTTGAGCGCGGCCTGCGCGATCGCGTCGAGACGTCCAGCGGACTGGCGCTGGGCTATGTTGAACAGCTCTATACCTTCGGCGACCGCGCGCGCGAGGCGCGGCCGGTGCAGGCAGCGCGGGTCATCAGCGTGGCCTATCTGGCGCTGGTGCTGGAACCGTCCGTGGCGCCATTGCCGGGTGCCCACTGGCGCGACGTGTATGCCTTCCTGCCTTGGGAGGACTGGCGCGCCGGACGTCCGCTCGCAATCGCGCAGGCACTGGCGCCGCGGTTACACGCCTGGGCCGGCGATGATCCGCGACGGCGCGAGCGCGTCGATCTGACCTTCGGCCTTGATGGTGCGCCGTGGGATCCTGAGCGCACGCTGGAGCGTTACGAGCTGCTGTGGGAGGCCGGACTCGCGGTCGAAGCTGCGCATGCCGAAAGCGATCTACCATCCGCCAGCGGCCGGGCGATGGGTCTTGACCATCGGCGCATGCTGGCCACCGCATTGGGCCGCCTGCGCGGCAAGCTGCGCTATCGGCCAGTTGTGTTCGAGCTGGTGCCCGAGGTGTTTACCCTGACTCAACTGCAGCGGGTTCTCGAGGCGCTGGCCGGCATCCGCTTGCACATGCAGAACTTCCGGCGCCTGATCGAGAACGCCGGTCTGGTCGAGGCGACCGGTCAGCGCTGTCACGCCACCGGCGGCCGTCCTGCGGTGCTGTTTCGCTTCCGCCGCGAGGTGTTTCGCGAACGCCCGCAGCCCGGGGTGTACTACCCCGGCGCGTGGTGGTCGCGCTAAGCCGCTCACGCGGCGTGGCAGTGCCCGCGGCCGCGCCGGCGGCGCGCGCTGCCGTCGGCGTCGACGTCGGACTGCGGGATCTGGTGGTGCGCGGCGATGGTGCCCGGGTGCTGGCGCCAGCGGCATTGAAATCCAGCCTGGCGCGCCTTCGCCGCTACCAGCGCCACTAGGTCCGCCAGCGCCACGCTGCGGCCCGGTGCCGGGGGCTCAATCCCGCCGCGCCCTTTCCCAAGGGCGTGCGAATCGAATGCTCCATCGCATGCGCCGGACACAACAGCGCGTGGCCGCGCCGCATGACCGGATCGGCGCGGTGCGCCGCGAGGCCCTGCACCGGGCGACCACGGACATCGTCCGATCGGCCCAGGTGATCGCGATCGAGGATCTGGCCGTCAAGGCCATGAGTCGCGCCATGGGCCGACGGGCGTTTCGCCGCTCCGTGGCCAACGCCGCGTCCGGCGAGCTGAGGCGGCGGCTCGACTACAAGGCCCGCTGGGCCGGGCGCCGGTTGGTGCTGGTCGATCGCTGGCACCCATCGAGCAATCGGAGTCTCACCACTCGACGGCGCCGGGATGGACCGGCGCAGCGGGTGGAGGGGTGAGACTCCGAGCCGGTCGCTGAACCGCGAACTTGTCGCTAGGCGCGCTGACCCGAAGGGTCAAGTTCCTCTTCGGGGCTGCGCACCGAACCGCCCGAAGCGCCAGTCTGGAACTGGCGGTGAGGGTGGGGCGTGAGACTCAGATCGACAGCGCCGGGATGGACTGGCGCGGAGGGTGGAGGGGCGAGACTCCGAACTCACGCGGCGCCGGGCGCCGCCAGCGGCAGTACGTACAGCAGCACGGCGAGAAAGTGCAGTGTGCTGCCGGCCAGCACGAACACGTGCCAGACCGTGTGGTGATAGGGCAGGCGTCGCCACAAATAGAACGGCACGCCCAGTGTGTAGGCGATGCCGCCTGCCAGCACTAGGGCCACGCCGCCGCCGGCCAGCGCAGCGTGCAGTGGGCCGAAGGCCAGCAGACCGGTCCAGCCCATGCCAACGTAAACCAGCGCGGCCAGCCAGCGGCGGCGCCCGAGGCCGGTGTACTCCAACGCGATTCCGGTCGCGGCCAGCGCCCAGATCGCCGCGAACAGGCCCCAACGCCAGGTGCCGTGCAGTGCCAGCAGGGTGAACGGTGTGTAGGTGCCGGCGATCAGCAAATAGATCGCGATATGGTCGAAGCGCCGCAGAGCACGCCGTGCGCCTGGCCGGTGGATCGAATGATAGAGCGTGGAGGCGGTGTACAGCAGCACCAGCGACGCACCGAACACGCTCGTCGCGACCACTGCGCGCGGCGGTCCACTGTGCAGGGTGACCATGGTCAGGATCACCAGCCCGACGAGACTCAGCGCGATGCCAAGCCCATGGATCAGGCTGGCGGCGAGTTCGTCCCCGCGCCCAAGAGCATGCGCGGTGGGGAGTGGAGCAGCGTGCATCGCGGTCGCCATCCTGCAATCGACGACTTGAACGCTAGCAGAGCCCACCGTGAGTGTCGCCTTACGAACAGATCGCGAGACGCATCGCCCGCTCAATGCGTCAGATGCGCCCATGCCGCAGTGGCGGCATCTCGGTCGCGGTCGTCGAAGGTCTCGACGTCCCAGCCGGTCAGCGTCGCCGCATCGAGGCAGCGCAGATTGACGTCGTAGCCGTCGGGATGCGAGCGCGGCACGTAGAACGACTTCACGCCGCAGCGGCGGCAGAACAGGTGGCGCGCGATGCCGGTGCCGAAGCGGTATTCGACCAGTGATTCGCCGCCGGCCAGCAGGCGGAAACGCGCGGCCGGCACGATCAGGTGCAGGAAGCCGGTCATACGGCAGATCGAGCAGTTGCATTCGAGCACAGTCGGTCGTGCTTGCGCCTCGACCTCGAAACGGACCGCGCCGCAATGGCAGCCGCCGCGATGGACGA
>JAJYDI010000062.1 GCA_021777635.1 Pseudomonadota bacterium | reverse complement strand
TGGTTGCGCCGGCCGCCGCCGGGCGGGCCGCCAGCGCGGCGGCGCGCTGGCGCCAGTCGAGCAGGGTGTCGCGGTCGTACCAGCGGCCGTCCTGCAGGATCAGGGTGGAGTTGCTGCTGATCGGCTTGCCGAGCAGGTCGAAGCTCAGCCGCACGACGGCGACGTGGCCGTCGTTGGACAGCACCTTCACCTCGGCCGAGTCGAGCACGTCGTTCAGCGACAGGCCGTACACCGCCAGCAGGCGCTTGAGGCCGCCCCAGAGCAGCCCGTAGTCGGCATTGGCCTGGGCGTAGTCGAGCGCATCGACCTGATCGAGCGTATGCAGATTCAGCCGGCGCGCGGTATCGCTGAGGATGCCGAGCGCCGTCTTCGCCTTGGTCGGGTCGCCCCAGTCCACGCCCTGCGCCCAGCTGCCGACGGCCAGCAACGCGCCGTGGGCCTGCTGCCGCTCGGCGTCGCTGAGCGTGGTCGAGCGGTCGATGGCAGTGCCGACAATGGTTTCGAGCATGCCGATCAGGGTCGGCATCTGGCTCTTGTATTTGCGCTCGTACAGGGCCAGTTGCGGCTGCAGCCTGCGCCACAGCTGCTGCTGGGCATCCGGCGCGGTCAGCATGGTCATGGTGGCGGCGAACTGCTGGCGGTTTTCCGGGGTGATCGGCGAGCGATCGCGGTTTGCACCCCAACTGGCGCGGTAGGCGGCGTAGTCGGCCGGCGGCAGCGCGTGGCGCCAGAGGCCGTCGAAATTGCCGTCGCGCAGCAGCCGGACCGACTCCAGCACCGCCGCGCCGGGCGAGGCGCCGCCGGACTCGACCGGACCGCTGCCATGCGAGCAGGCCAGCAGCAATGCCGGCAGCAGCGCGAGCGCGAGCAGGCGGGGCAGGGCTTTCGGCATGGGCGGATTCCGCGACAGTGAACAGGCAGGGTAGGGGGCGCCGCCCCGGCGAGGCAAGTGCGATCCGGGCGCGATCCGTTCGCCGCCGCCGTACGGCGGCAAGCGAGCCTGCCGCGGCGGCACAGTCTAATGCAGCCCGGCGGGCAGCCCCGGCTAATCCGCCAGCAGCTGGCGCAGGGCGGCGAGGTGACTGCCGGCGGCTTCGCGGCGCGCGGCGGCGTCGGCCGCGGGGTCGCGGCCGTCCCAGTGCAGGTCGTCTTGCGGCAGCTCGGCGAGGAAACGGCTGGGCCGGTGTGACACCGTCTCGCCGTAGCGACGCGCGCGCAGGCTGAAGCTCAATGTCAGCAGCGCCTTGGCGCGGGTGATGCCGACATAGAACAGGCGCCGCTCCTCCTCCAGCCGGCCTTCGTCGAGCGCGCCCTCGTGCGGCAGGGTGCCGTCCTCCAGCCCGGCCAGGAACACGAAGCGGAACTCCAGGCCCTTGGCTGCGTGCAGGGTCATCAGCCGGACGGCATTGCCGGGGTCGTCGCGATCGGCGTGCGCCAGCAGCGCCAGCTGCGCGGCGAGATCGCCGGCGCGCGCGCCGCCCTTCTGCATCGCCCGGAACCAGCCGGACAGCTCGGCGAGATTGTCGAGTCGGCGCTGGCGCAGCGCGGCGTCGCGGGTCTCGGCGGCGAGGTGCTCGACGTAGCGCGTGCGCGACAGCACCTCGGCGACCAGCTCGGCCGCGGGCAGGCGTGCGGCGGCATCGGCCAGCGCCGTGATCAGCCCGGCGAAGCCGGCCAGGGCCGCGGCCGCGCGCGCCGGCAGTTGCTGCAGGAGCGCATCGCTGTGGGCGGCGGCCAGCAGCGCCAGGCCGCGCGCCTGCGCCAGTGCGGCCAGGCGCTCCAGCGTGGTGGCGCCGATCTCGCGCCGCGGCACGTTGACCACGCGCAGGAAGGCGGCGTCGTCGGCGGGGTTGGCGATCAGGCGCAGATAGGCCAGCGTGTCCTTGACCTCGCCACGGTCGAGAAAACTCAGGCCGCCGGTCAGGTGGTAGGGCACGGCAGTCACGCGCAGCGCCTTTTCCAGCGCGCGCGCCTGGTGGTTGCCGCGGTAGAGCACGGCGAACTCGTGCCAGCGCGCCTGGTGACGGCCGGCCAGATGCGCGATGGCGCCGGCGACGCGCTCGGCCTCGTGCTCGCTGTCGCGGCACTCGAACACGCGGATCGGCGGGCCTTCGGCATGCTCGCTCCACAGCCGCTTGACGTGCGCGTGCGGGTTGTGCGCGATCACCGCGTTGGCGGCACGCAGGATGCGCCGTCCGCAGCGGTAGTTCTGCTCGAGCGTGATCACCCGTAACGCCGGCCAGTCGCGGCCGAGCTGGTCGATGTGGCCGGGATCGGCACCGCGCCAGCCGTAGATCGACTGGTCGTCATCGCCGACGCAGGTGAAGGCGCCGCGCGGGCCGGCCAGCGCCTTGAGCAGACGGTACTGCGCGGCGTTGGTGTCCTGGTACTCGTCCACCAGCAGGTAGCGCAGGCGCTCGCGCCAGCCGGCGCAGGCCTCGGCGTCGGCTTCCAGCAGCGTCAGCGGCAGCCGGATCAGGTCGTCGAAATCGACCGCGTTGAAGGCGCCGAGGCGCTGCTGGTAGCGGGCATAGAGCTGCGCGGCCTCGAGTTCGCCGGGACTGCGCGCCGCGGCCAGTGCGGCTTCCGGCGTCAGGGCGTCGTTCTTGGCGCGGCCGACCAGCATGCGCAGCGCATCGAGGCGATCGGACTTGATGCCGGCCGGCGCCAGCTCCTTGAACAGCTTGGCGCTGTCGTCGGCGTCGAGTACCGAGAAGCCGCGCTTGAGCCCGGCACGTGCGTGCTCGATCTGCAGCAGCTTCAGCCCCAGCGCGTGAAAAGTACAGACCGTCAGCGCCTCGGCGTCATGGCCGCGCAGCAGCGGCGTCACGCGCTCGCGCATCTCGCGCGCGGCCTTGTTGGTGAACGTGATCGCGGCGATCTTCGCCGGCGCGAGGCCCTGGCGCGCGATCAGGTGCGCGATCTTCTCGCTGATCACGCGCGTCTTGCCGGAGCCGGCGCCGGCCAGCACCAGCAGCGGGCCGTCGCAATAGTCCACCGCGGCGCGTTGTTGCGGATTGAGCATGGGAGATCGGGAGTGGGGGGTGGGGAGAGGGAAGCGGGGCAGGGAGTGGAGAGCAGGGAGCAGGAAAGCGTGCTGTCATCCTGGGCAAAGCGAAGGATCTTTCACGCCGGCGGCCCGCGATCTGCGAGATTCGCATCACGCGGTCATCCTACAATCACCACGCGCGCCAGCGCCGCATACTTCCCTCTTCCCTCTTCCCTCTTCCCTCTTCCCTCTTCCGGCTCCCGCATGGCCAAGCTCTACTTCTATTACTCCGCGATGAACGCGGGCAAGACCACCAGTCTGCTGCAGAGCGCGCACAACTACCGCGAGCGCGGCATGCGCACACTGATCCTGACGCCCGCGCTGAACGTCCGCCACGGCGCCGGGGTGGTGGCCTCGCGCATCGGGCTGAAGGCCGATGCGCAGCGTTTCGGCAGCAGCGACGATCTGCTCGACGCCGTGCGTGCCGACATCGCCGCGCACGGTGCGCTGCACTGCCTGCTGGTCGACGAGGCGCAGTTTCTCGGCAAGGCGCAGGTCTGGCAGCTGACCGAGGTGGTCGATCGCCTGCACGTTCCGGTGCTGGCCTACGGGCTGCGTACCGATTTTCGCGGCGAGCTGTTCGAGGGCAGCCAGTACCTGCTGGCCTGGGCCGACGAGCTGACCGAGATCAAGACCATCTGCCACAGCGGCAAGAAGGCGACGATGGTGGTGCGCGTCGACGGCCAGGGCCGCGCGGTGACTGCCGGCCCGCAGGTCGAGATCGGCGGCAACGAGCGCTATGTCTCGGTCAGCCGCGCCGAGTTCAAGAAGATCATGGCTGGCGAGGGCCGCATCGAACTCGACCAGCCGCAGCTGGCACTGGGCGCGCTGGATCCGTGAGTGCGACCTGGCCGCGTCCGTACTGGCAGGCGGGCGACGGTCGTTCGCTGCAGCTGTGGTTCGTGTTCGGCGAGTTCCCGCATCCGCTGTCGATCGACGGCGCCGCCTGGCGCACGCGCGGGTTGCCGGCCGCCGGCGAGATCGGCCGTTACGGGCGGCGCGAGCTGGCGCAATGGCCCGGCTATCCGCTCGCCGGCGCCCTGGGCGAGCTGCTGCGCGCGGATGATGCGGCGCTGCTGGCGCGCGCCGCTGCGGCGCCGGACGCCTTCGTGATCCGTGCCGAGCTGGCCGATGCGCCTGACCTCGATGCGTTGCGCGACGGCATCGGTCTGGTCAGCGCGCTGATGGCCTGCGGCGGCGTCGCGACGGTCGACCCGCAGCTGCTTGCGGCGTTCGATGCGGATGCGTGGCACGCGCGCTTCTTCGCCAGGCCGGAATTCGACGTGCGCGACCACGTGCTGATGCTGTGCGACGCCGACCCGCAGGCGCCCGGGCGATTGCATGTGCACACGCGCGGCCTGCGCAAGTTCGCGCGGCCCGACCTCAGTGTGCGCCGGGTTCCCGCCACCGCACGGGACGCCGCCGGCGAGCTGCTGCAGCGGCTGGCCGAATGGCAGGCACTGGGCGGACGCCTGCATGCCGGCCAGACGGTGCAGGCCGGCGAGATCGAATTGATCGCCACGCCCGGCGGACGTCCGGATGATCCCGCCTTCAACAACGTCCACGTCGCCTTCGACTGGCCCTGATCCGACGGCCCAGTGCGACGCGCGCGTGCGTCTTGCGACGACCTGCCGCATCGTCAGCCGCTGCCCGCGCTTGGCCTAATGCACGGCTGTCGCCGACCGGCGCACGCAACGAGGTCGTCATGGGTCGCAGTCTGCAAGTCGTTCTCGCCGCCGTGCTGATGGCGGTCGCCGCCGCGTCCGCGTCCGCCCCGACGCGCGCAGCCGACGCGCTGCGCATGCGCAATGGTCACGGCCTGTTCAACGACAACTGCTCGGCCTGCCATCAGCGCGATGGCGCCGGGTTGCCCGGGGCGTTCCCCAATCTGGCGAAATCCGATTTCCTGCAGGCGTGTCCGACCTGCGCGATCGACTTCGTCGTCAACGGGCATACCGGCCGCGTGATCGTCAACGGCAGGCCCTATGACGGTTCGATGCCGCCGATCGGCACCGGCCTGACCGACCAGGACATCGCCGACATTCTGACCTATGTGCTCAACAGCTGGGGCAACCACGGCCCGGTGGTCACCGGCGGCGAAGTCGCCGGCGTGCGCCGCGGCAGCGGTCGCTGATTGCGGCGCACTGTCGCAGCAGGACCGGTTCGCGGCGCGCGATTGATCTGGATCAAGTCCGTCGTGGCGCGACCGCCGCATCGTGCAGCCATCCAACCACCGCGCGCGTCGTTGCCCGCCAGCGTCGTTGCGTCATCGCCCGATCGGAGTCCCTCATGAAACTGCGCCTGAATCTTCTGTTTGCCGGCATGCTGAGTCTTGCGGCCACCACGGCGATGGCCGCGGGCGCGCCTGATGCGGCCACGCTGGCCAAGGGACACAGCCTGTTCGAGAACAACTGCTCGGCCTGTCATCAGGCGCACGGCGAGGGCATGCCCGGCGTGTTCCCCAATCTCGCCAAGTCGGATTTCCTGGCGGCCGATCCGCAGCGCGCGGTGCACTTCGTGCTGCATGGCCACAGCGGACAGATCACGGTCAACGGCGTGACCTATGACGGCTCGATGCCGGACGTGGGTGCCAGCCTTTCCAACGCGGATGTGGCCGACATCCTCACCTACGTCCTCAACAGCTGGGGCAATCCGGGCGGACAGATCCAGCCCGACGCCGTGGCCCAGGTGCGCAGCGGCGGCGGCAATGGCGGCAGCGGCGCCAGCGAGGGCGGCAGCCAGAAGTAGCGGAGTTCGATTCCCGCGGCGTCGCGCCGTCAGGCCGCGCGGCGACGTTTCAGATGCACCAGCAGCAGGCTGATCGCCGCCGGCGTCACGCCGCTGATGCGGACGGCCTGACCGACGCTGATCGGGCGCACGGCCTTGAGCTTGGCCAGCACCTCGGACGACAGTCCGCGTACGCCGTCGAAATCGAAGTCGGCGGGGATCACGGTGTCTTCCTGGCGGCGCTGGCGCGCGATCTCGTCGTGCTGGCGCGTGAGGTAACCGGCGTACCGGGCCTGCACCTCGATCTGCGCGGCGACCTGCGGATCGTCCACACCCGGTCCCAGTGCCGGCACGCGCATCAGCGCGGCATAGTCGAGTTCGGGTCGGCGCAGCAGATCCAGGGCCGTGGTCTCATGGCCGAGCTGCAACGCCAGCGTGTCGGCCAGGGCCCGGCCCAGTGCGTTGCCCGGCGCGGCCCGCAGCGAACGCAGCCGTCCGGTTTCGCGCTCGACCGCCGTGCGCTTGCGGCACAGCGCGTCGTAGCGTGCCTGCGGCACGATGCCGAGGCCGTGACCGGTCTCGCTCAGACGCAGATCCGCGTTGTCCTCGCGCAGGTGCAGGCGGTACTCGGCGCGCGAAGTGAACATGCGGTAGGGCTCGCGGGTGCCGTGGGTGACCAGATCGTCGATCAGCACGCCGATGTAGGCCTCGTCGCGGCGTGGTGTCCACGGCTCGAGTTCCCTGCTGGCGCGGGCGGCGTTGAGACCGGCGATCAGACCCTGCGCCGCGGCTTCCTCGTAGCCGGTGGTGCCGTTGATCTGACCGGCGAAGTACAGGCCGGTGATGGCCCGGGTTTCCAGCGACAGCCGCAGCCCGCGCGGATCGAAGTAGTCATATTCGATGGCGTAACCGGGGCGCGTGACGTGCGCGTGCTCGAGCCCCGGGATCGAGCGCACGAGGTCGATCTGCACGTCGTAGGGCAGCGAGGTGGAGATGCCGTTGGGATACAGCTCGCCGCTGTCGAGGCCCTCGGGCTCGAGGAAGATCTGATGCGAGGGCTTGTCGGCGAAACGCACCACCTTGTCCTCGATCGAGGGGCAGTAACGCGGGCCGACGCCCTCGATCTGACCGTTGTACAGCGGTGCGCGGTCCAGCGCGGCGCGGATCACGGCATGCGTGCGCTCGCAGGTATGGGTGATCCAGCAGCTGAGCTGGCGCGGATGATCGGCGGCACTGCCGAGGTACGAGAACCACGGCTGCGGTTCGTCGCCGGGCTGTTCCTGCAGCAAGCCGAAGTCGACCGTGCGCGCATCGATGCGCGGCGGCGTTCCGGTCTTCAGGCGATCGGCGCCCAGCGGCAGCTCGCGCAGGCGCCGGGCCAGCGCGGTCGCCGGCGGATCGCCGGCGCGGCCCGCCTCATACTGGGCGGAGCCGATGTGCACGCGACCGGCGAGAAAAGTGCCGGCGGTCAGCACCACGCTGCGGGCACGGATCGCGAGGCCCATCTGCGTGACCACGCCGGTGATGCGATCGCCTTCGAGGATCAGATCATCCGCCGCCTGCTGGAACAGCCGCAGGTTCGGCTGCGCCTCGACCGCATGCCGAATCGCTGCCCGGTACAGCATGCGGTCGGCCTGGCAGCGGGTGGCGCGCACCGCCGGCCCCTTGGACGCGTTGAGCGTGCGCCACTGGATGCCGGCGCGATCCGCGGCCCTGCCCATCGCGCCGCCCAGCGCGTCGATCTCGCGCACCAGATGACCCTTGCCGATGCCGCCGATGGCCGGATTGCAGCTCATCGCTCCGATCGTCTCGATGCTGTGCGTCAGCAGCAGGGTGCGCGCGCCGGTGCGTGCCGCGGCGAGGGCGGCTTCGGTGCCGGCGTGGCCGCCGCCGACCACGATCACGTCAAAGGCTTCGGGATGAGTGTGCATGGTGCCTGGGTCAGTTGAGTATCGACAGCGGTGGCCCCGGCGGTGACCAGGCTCGGCCCTCGTGGCCTCGCCAGGTCACCCGGCCCTCGACATCCTGTCTCGGGCGCTCGCCGCGCGCGGCCTGCCGCGAGCAGGCCGCCAGAAGCCGCCGTCTCGCCCGCCGCCGACCACGATCACGTCAAAGGCTTCGGGATGAGTGTGCATGGCGCTTGGGTCGGCAGGGTATCGACAGCGGCGGCCCCGGCGGGACCCGTGCAGTCGCCAGTCTAAGCCCGGATCGCTGTTGCACCGCGGAATCGCCGTGGCACGGATTCTGCAAAACCTTCCCCGCACTCCCGTTGGCGCTAGGCGCATGCGAGCGCGCCGAGATCGGAATTCAGGGGCCGGTCGCACGCCGGCGGGAGGACGCACCCGGCCCGGGCTTGCCCGGGCCGTTCTTTTTTGGGGAGATCCGGCGCCCGGCGGGTCACAGGAACAGGGGGTATCCGGTATGACCGGGTGCCGGGCGCCGGAAGAGGAGTGACTGCGCAATGCCGGTCCGACCCCGTCACCTTGCGACAGTCCGCGTCAGCGTTCAACCCGATGCTGCGCCGTCTGTGACGCTCTTCGCAGATCCGGACTTTGGCATGGCGCATGCATTACCCAGATCACACTCAACCATGCACGGGGAACCCACCATGGCCACCACCGCCCAGAGCTTCAACCCGCTGTTCATGCGCCATGATCTGATGATCGAACTCGGTCGCGTCGAGATGGTGCTCGACGTGCTGCGTCTGCAGGCCGACCAGGACGACCAGGTGCGCCACATCCCCGAACTGGAGGCCCGCAAGCAGCGCCTCAGCGATGCGCTGACGCGACTGCAGGCCTGATCGATCGAACATTCACCGGGGCCCTTCCAGGCAGGGCTCCCGTGGGTCACGGAAGACCTGCTTGCGCATCGGTACCGGATGCTCCGATGCGTCCCTGATCGAACCCCGCGGCCGACCGCTCGCGGGGTTCACTTTTTGTAACGATCGAGGTCAGGAATTGCCGCGTTGCCGCCGCGCCGGGTCAGCCCGCCAGCGCGCGGCCGAGGATGTCGGCGAGATCACGCGACAGCGGTGCCTGCTCCGCCAGCGCGGCCAACGCGCGTCGCGCCTGCTCGCGCCGGACCGGTTCCAGCCGGCGCCAGCCATTGAACGCGGTGGCCAAGCGCGCGGCGGTCTGCGGATTGAGCGCATCCAGTTCCAGCAGGCGCGCGGTCAGAAAGCGATAGCCGGCGCCGTCGGCGCGGTGGAAGCCGCTGCGGTTGCCGCGCGCATAGCTCCCGATCAGCGCATGCACGCGATTGGGGTTGCGCAGGGTGAAGGCAGGGTCCGCGGTCAGCGCCTCGACGCGCGCCAGCGCGCCTTCCCCGGGCATCTGCGCCTGCACCGCGAACCACTTGTCGAGCGCGATCGCATTGTCGGCGTGGCGCAGGCGGAAGGCGTCCAGCGCGGATGCCGCCTGCGGGGCGCCGAACTGCAGCAGGCAAGTCAGCGCGCCGAGGCGGTCGGTCATGCCGCGCGCGGCCTCGAATTGACCTGCCGCCAGCGCGCAGCCGGTGCCGGCGTCGGCATGGCAGCACAGCTCCAGCAGGCGCCGCTTCAGCCGGCGCCGGGCCTGGGCCGCGGCATCCTGCGCGCCGCTCTCGGCAGCATGCAGCTCGCGATAGCGCTGCGTCAGGGTCGTGCCGCCCAGCGCCGAGGCGAGGGCCCGTTCCAGGATGCACCGCGCAGCGCGCACCGCGTCCGGATGCAACGGCTCGACGCGTTCCCCGAGTTCGATCTCGCCGGGCGGGGTCAGCAGTTCGGCCAGCAGGGCGGGGTCGTCCGCGGGCGCGGCGAACAGTTCGTTCAGGCTGCGTGTCCACGCCGCCAGCGCGGGATTCTCCGCCTGTGCGGCATGCACGGCCAGGAAGGCGCGGGTGGCCAGCTGCTGGCTGGCTTCCCAGCGGTTGTAGCCGTCGGCGTCGTGACGCAGCAGCAGGGCGAGATCGTCGGGCGTTGCGTCGACTTCGAGGGTCACCGGCGCCGACAACCCGCGCAGCAGCGAGGGCACCGGTGCGTGCGGCACGTCCTCGAACACGAATTCGGCCGCGGCGTCGCGCAGCTCGAGCACGCGCTCGTGGCCCTGCGCGACGGCTTCGCCGGCCAGTCGCAGCGGCAGCGTGCGGCCTTCGCGGTCGAACAACGCCAGCTTGACCGGCAGCGGCAGCGGCGCTTTGTGCGGTTGCCCGGGGGTCGCCGGCGTGCGCTGGGCCAGCCGCAGCACGTAGCGGCGATTCGCCGGATCGTGCTCGCCGCGGGTGCTCAGCCGTGGCGTGCCGGCCTGCGCGTACCAGGCCAGATACGGCGTCAAGTCGGTGCCTGCGGCTTCGCCCAGCGCCGCCAGCAGATCCTCGAGCGTGGCAGCGCTGCCGTCGTGGCGGGCGAAGTACAGATCACAGCCGCGACGGAAGGTTGCCGCGCCCAGCCGCTCGGCCAGCATGCGGATCAGCTCGGCGCCCTTCTCGTACACCGTCGCGGTGTAGAAATTGTTGATCTCGCGGTACTGCGCGGGCCGTACCGGATGCGCCAGCGGACCGGCGTCCTCGGGAAACTGCACGCGCCGCAGCATCGTCACGTCCTCGATGCGCTTGAGCCCGGGCGAATGCAGCGCCGCCGAGAACTGCTGTTCGCGGAACACCGTGAAGCCTTCCTTGAGCGACAGCTGAAACCAGTCGCGGCAGGTCACGCGGTTGCCGCTCCAGTTGTGGAAATACTCGTGGCCGATCACCGCCTCGACCGCGCGGTACTCCTCGTCGGTCGTGCTGTCGGGGTCGGTCAGCAGGTACTTGGCGTTGAAGATGTTGAGGCCGGTGTTTTCCATCGCGCCCATGTTGAAGTCGTGGGTGGCGACGACGTGGAACACGTCGAGGTCGTAGACGCGCCCGTAGGCCTGCTCGTCCCAGCGCAGCGCGCGTTCCAGGGCGTCGAGCGCGAAACGGCAGCGTGCGATCGCGTCCGGCTCGGCCCACAGCACCAGCCGCACGCTGCGGCCGGCGGCGGTGACCAGGGTCCTCTCGATGGACTCGAGACGGCCCGCGACCAGCGCGAACAGGTAGCTCGGTTTCGGATGCGGATCGACGAAGCGCGCCCAGTGGCGACCGTCCGCCAGCTCGCCGCGGCCGTCGGCGTTGCCGCCGGCCAGCAGCACCGGGAAGCGCGCGCGGTCCGCGCGCAGCGTCACCGTGTAACGCGCCA
>JAJYDI010000061.1 GCA_021777635.1 Pseudomonadota bacterium | reverse complement strand
CCACGTCCGGATCCTGGCGCAGGATCGCGCGCAGGCCGCGCGCGAAGCTCATGTCGACCTTGGGGTTGACCTGGGTCTGGCCGATGCCGTCGATGAAGTACTCGATCGGATCCTCGACGGTGAGGATGTTGCGGCGGCGGTCGTTGAGTTCGGCCAGCACGGCATACAGGGTGGTGGTCTTGCCGGAACCGGTCGGGCCGGTGACCAGCAGGATGCCGTGCGGCTGGCGGATCAGGCGCACCAGGCGCGCGCGGGTGTCCGGGTCCATGCCCAGGCCGCCGAGGTCGAGGCGGCCGGCCTGCCGATCGAGCAGGCGCAGCACCACGCGCTCGCCGTGGCCGGAGGGCAGGGTGGATACGCGCACGTCCACCGGATGCCCGGCCACGCGCAGGCTGATGCGGCCGTCCTGCGGCAGGCGCTTTTCGGCGATGTCGAGACGCGCCATCACCTTGATGCGCGAGACGATGGTGCCGGCCAGCGCACGCGGCGGCTCGAGAATCTCGCGCAGCGTGCCATCCACGCGCAGGCGCACCGACAGGCGGCCCTCGAACGGCTCGATGTGCACGTCGGAGGCGCCCTCGCGCACCGCCTGGGCGAGGATGGCGTTGATCAGACGGATGATCGGCGCGTCGTCCTGGCTCTCCAGCAGATCCTCCGGCTCGGGCAGGGCCGAAGCCGCGGCGGCGAGATCGATGTCCTCGCCCAGATCCTGCATCATCGCCTGCGCGCCGCCGGGGCCGGTGTCGCCGTAGCGGCGTGTCAGCTGGCGCTCGAACTCGGCCTCATCGAGGCGTTGCAGCTGCAGCGGCCGGCCCAGCGTGCGCGCCAGCTCGGCCAGCACCCGCGGGTCGGGCAGGCCGCGATGGCGCACGCGGGCCTGCGTCGCGTCCACGTCCACCAGCACGCCGTGGCGCTTGGCATAGCCGTAACCGACCGCGGCGCCTGCGGCGATGACCGGGCCGGCGTCGCGGGCCTCAGCGCGATCCATGCGACGGAGCGGCGCTGGCGGCGGACGCCGGCGGGGCGGATGCCGCGGATGCCGGGGCCGACCCCGCCTTGGCGGGAGCGGAAGATGCCGCACCGGCAGCCGGCGCGGATCGGGCCGTCGGCAGCTTCGGCGGCGCGGGCGCGAAATGCTGCAGATTCTCCGGCAGGGGCGGCATCGGCGTCGGGGTGTCGCTCTGCGTACCCTTGCTCGGTGCGTTCTGCTGTTGGCGCAACACGCGGTATTTCTCGGCGGTGTAGGCGTTGGCCAGTGCCTGGTTGGCGAGGATCACCGGGTGCAGGAAGATCATCAGGTTCTGCTTCTGCCGCTCGCGCGAGGTCGAACGGAACAGGTGGCCGATCAGCGGCAGGCTGCCGAGCAGCGGCACCTTCTGCACCGAGTCCTTGTAGGTGTCCTGGATCAGACCGCCGAGCACGATGATCGAGTCGCTGTCGGTGATCACCACGGTCTTGATCTGGCGCTTGTTGGTGATCAGGTCGGTGGCGCCGGTAACCGAGGGCGCCAGGCTCGACACCGTCAGCTCGAGCTTGAGGCGCACGCTGTCGCCCAGGTTGATCTGCGGGGTCACCTTGAGGGTGATGCCGATGTCCTTGCGCTCGATGGTCTGGAACGGACTGCTGACCACGCCGCCGCCGGTCGGCGTCTGCGTGGTGCTGTAGCTGCCGGTGAGGAAAGGCACGTTCTGGCCGACGACGATCTCGGCCTCCTTGTTGTCCAGCGTCAGCAGGCTGGGCGTCGACAGGATGTTGGTCGCCGAGTTGGACGACAGCGCGTTGAGCAGCAGGCCGTAGCGGGTCTGCCCGGCGCGATTGCTGCCGAAGCCCAGCAGCAGGCCGGGCTGGCCGGCCAGCGCGCCCGCGGTCGCCGCCGAACCCGCGGCCAGGGTGGTCAGCGGCAGCGCGCCGTTGCTGAAATTGGTCAGTGCCGCCGGACCCTGGCTGGAACCGCGGTTGGGCAGCACCGCGATCTGCGCGCCGAGTTGCCGCGAGAGGTCGCCCGAGACCTCGGCGATGATGGCGTCGATCAGCACTTCCTTGGGCCGGATGTCGAGCTGGCGCACGATCTCGCGCAGATCGCGCAGCTTGTCCGGCGGCCCGGTCAGGATCAGCGCGTTGCTGGCGCCATCGGCCTGGATGTTGACCGGGCCTTCGGTCACGGACTTGGACTTGGCGTCGGCCGACTGCTGGTGGGAGACGATCTCGCCCAGCACCTTGGCGATGTCCTCGGCCTTGGCGTAGCGCAGGAACACCACGCGCGAATTGCCGGCCTGCGGCAGCGGCACGTCGAGGCGGCCGATCAGGGCACGTACGCGCGCTTGCGCCGCGCTGTCACCGGCCAGCAGGATGCTGTTGGTACGCCGATCGGCTACCACGCGCGCCTGCGGCAGGGCGGACTCGGTGCCCGCCGGCGGCTCCTGCAGCTCGTTGATGGTGCGGGCGACGTCCTCGGCGGAGGCGTGTTGCAGCTCGATCACGCTGATGCCCGCCTCGCCGGGACGGTCGAGCTGCGCGACCAGGCGCATCACCCGCGCGACGTTGTCCGCGCGGTCGGTGACGATCAGCATGTTGCCGGGCGGATAGGCCGCCAGCAGCGCCTGCGGCGGCAGCAGCGGGCGCAGCATCGTTGCCAGCTGCGTCGCGCCGACGTTCTGCACGCGGATGACGCGGGTGACCATCTCCTCACCCTGACCATGCAGCTGCAGACTCTGGCGCGCGTTGATCGCCGGCACGATCTTGACCACCGCGCCGGCCGGCACCGCCGAATAGCCGTACACGTCGAGCACCGACAGGAATACCTGGTACAGGGCATCACGGTCCATCGGCGAGGACGACACCACGGTGACGTTGCCGCGCACGCGCGGATCGACCACGAAGTTGATGCCGGTGGCCTTGGACACGGTATCGATCAGCGTGCGGATGTCGACGTCGCGCAGATTGAGGGTGACCGCATCGCCGGCCGCCGACGCGGCAGTGTTCGGCGCGGTCTGCGCGGCCGCCCGCACGGGCAGCGCCAACGCCAGCGCCAGCAGGAGCAGGCCGAACGGCAGGGCAGTGCGCTGGATCATGGCGTGACCGCAAAAGGAAATGGGGATCGTAGCAGCCGGTCGCGGCCGTGCCGGAGCCCGCTGCGGCAGACAGTCGACGGGCGCCGGCATCAGGGCGCCTGCGGGCCGAGATTGACCGTGCGGCCGTCGCGCCTCACGGTGAGCGTCGGCGGCTGGCCATCGCGCAGCCGTTCCTGAACGGCCTGCATGGCCTGCGCCGGGCCGCCCAGCGGGGTCCCGTCGATCGCGGTGATCACGTCGCCCGGCCGCAGGCCGAGGCGCACCAGCAGCACCGGATTGACCCCTGGCAACACACGGTAGCCGGCGATGCGGCCGCCCTCGATCACCGGCTGGGCGCGGCCGAGGGCGCCGAAGTTGAGCATGCCGCCGCGAATCGGCGACTCGGGTGCCGGTCCGGCGGCGACTGCCGCGCCCGGCGTCGCCGATGTGGCCGCAGACGGCGCGGTGATCGCCATCGCGGCAGGAGCCGCCGCAGCGGCTGCGCCTTCGGCACCGGAAGCGGCGGGCTTGGGCAGCGCCAGCGCCGCGACCCCGGCCGCCGTGCGCAGCAGCACGCGATCGGGATAGACCGCAGCCACCACCACGCCGTCGGGCAACCGTTCGCCGGTTGCGTAGGCGCGCGCCGGCACGCTGGCGGAGCCGGCCAGCAGGGCATAGCCCTGACCGGCGTGCGCCGCATAGACGCCTTCCAGGCGCAGACCGAGCAGGGCCGTCGCGGCCGCGTCGCCGCCGCCGAACAGGTGCGCGGCCAGCAGGCGATCAAGCGGGCTCGACGAAGGCGCCTGGACAGGCAACGCGGCGGGCAGCGCCGGATGCAGCGCCGCGCGCACCAGCAGGCCGCTGCGCAACAGGTTCCACGCCGCCAGAAGCACCAGCAGCAGGGCCGCGGCCCAGAGCAGACGCGGCAGCCAGCGTGCGGCGTATCCCCCGTGCATGTGCAATGACGACTTCAGCGACCTTCCCCTGCGCCGCGCGTCGCGCGCAGCCTCAGCCATCCCTGGCGGAACAGCATAAAGGTCGCGCCCCCCAGCGCGCCATACAGATGCGCCTGCGGCACCACCGCGCCGCCGAGATCGCGCGTTTCGCCGGGCAACGCGCCGGCGTGCAGGGTCCAGATGATCACGGCCGTCATGCCCAGCAGGAGCGCACAGGCGTACAACGGGCGCTGGCGCCACTCCAGCAGTGCGCCGGCGCAGAACAGGCCGAACAGCACGCCCGAGATGCCGACGTACCACGCGATCTGCGGGCTGAAGGCGAGCAGGCCAAGACCGACCGCCGTGGTGCAGACGAGGATCAGCGCCAGCCAGGCGCGCTCGCGCAGCCGCGGCGCGAACAGGCCCCAGATCAGGAACAGGCCGGCCAGATCGCGCAGCAGATGCACCCAGCCCAGATGGACAAGGTTGCCGGTCAGCAGGCGCCAGAGCTGGCCGTGCAGCACCGCGGCACGCCGGTATTCGAGTGCGTCGCGCAGGCCGAGCGCCTGCAGCGCGAGCAGCAGGGCCGCCAGCAGCAGCGGCAGACGCCAGACACGCAGCAGGCGGCGCGGCGCATTCACCGCAGCGGCATGCCTGCGGCGATCACGCGCCCCGCACCCGTTCCACGCGACGGAAGCCGCGCGGCAGCAGGCCGCCGCGGCTGGCGCGGTTGCCGCCGTAGGCGACCAGATCGGCCCACTTCAGGGTCAGCTTGCGCTGGCCGGCCTGAAGGGTGACCTCGCCGGCGCCTTCGCCGACCACGGCGATCCCGGCGACGCGCTCCTCGCCCGAAACCAGCTTGGCCTTCGGGATCTCGATCAGCTTGTTGCCCTTGCCGCCCTTGTCCAGCTCGGGCAGCTCGGCGACCGAGAACATCAGCAGATGGCCATCGGTGGTGGCGACCACGATGCGGTCACGCGCCGGGTCGGCAATCGCGGCCGGCGCCAGCACGCGCGCGCCATCGTCCAGATGGATCACCTGCTTGCCGGCCTTGTTGCGTCCGCACAGGGTCTCGAACGCGGTGACGAAGCCGTAGCCGAAGTCCGAGGCCAGCACCAGCCGCGACTCGGCGTCCGCGGTCGCGACCGCGTCGAAGCGCGCACCCGCCGGTGGCGTGAAGCGCCCGGTCAGCGGCTCGCCATTGCCGCGCGCCGACGGCAGGCTGTGCGCCGGCGTCGAATAGCTGCGCCCGGTGGAGTCGATGAACGCGGCTTGCTGTGTGGTACGGCCCGCGGCAGCCGCGCAAAAGCCGTCGCCCTCGCGAAAGTTCAGCTCGGCGGCGTCGATGTCGTGACCCTTGGCCGCGCGCGCCCAGCCTTTCTGGCTGAGCACCACGGTCACCGGCTCGGAGACGACGAGCGCGCTCTCGTCGAGCGCCTGCGCGACCTCGCGCTCGACCAGCGGCGCACGGCGCGCGTCGCCGTATCTGACCGCGTCGGCCTTGATCTCGTCCTTGAGCAGCGACTTCAGCTTGGCCGGCGACTTCAGCAGCACGCTGATCCGCGCGCGCTCTTCCTCGAGCTGATCGCGCTCGGCATTGATCTGCATCTCCTCCAGGCGCGCCAGCTGGCGCAGGCGGGTTTCGAGGATGTAGTCGGCCTGCTCCTCGCTGAGGGCAAAGCGTCGCATCAATGCGGGACGCGGCTCGTCCTCGCTGCGCACGATGCGGATCACCTCGTCGAGATTGAGGTAGGCGACGCGCAGTCCTTCGAGCAGATGCAGACGCCGCTCGACCCTTGACAGGCGATGGTTGAGGCGACGCGTGAGGGTGTCGGTGCGGAAGCGCAGCCACTCGCCGAGGATCGCGCGCAGTCCCTTGACCTGCGGGCGGCCGTCGAGCCCGATCATGTTGAGGTTGACGCGGAAGCTCTTCTCGAGGTCGGTGGTCGCCAGCAGGTGCTGCATCATCGCGTCGAGGTCGACGCGGTTGGAGCGCGGCACCAGCACCAGCCGGATCGGGCTGGCGTGGTCGGACTCGTCGCGCAGGTCTTCCAGCATCGGCAGCTTCCTGGCGCGCATCTGCGCCGCGATCTGCTCGAGAATCTTCGACGGCGACACCTGATACGGCAATGCGGTGATCACCACGTTGCCGTCTTCCGTGGCATACACCGCGCGGCAGCGCACCGAGCCGATGCCGGCCGCGTACATCGCCAGCAGCTCGCGGCGCGGAGTGATGATCTCGGCGGCGGTCGGGAAATCCGGCCCGCGCACGTGCTCGCACAGATCGGCCACCGTCGCATCGGGGTCTTCGAGCAGGCGGATGCAGGCGCTGGCCAGCTCGCGCAGATTGTGCGGCGGAATGTCGGTGGCCATGCCCACGGCGATGCCGGTCGAGCCGTTGAGCAGCACGTGCGGCAGCCGCGCCGGCAGCCACGACGGCTCCTCCAGGGTGCCGTCGAAGTTCGGCGTCCACTCCACCGTGCCCTGGCCGAGTTCGCCCAGCAGCATCTCGGCGATCGGGGTCAGCTTCGACTCGGTATAGCGCATCGCCGCGAAGCTCTTGGGATCGTCCGGCGAGCCGAAATTGCCCTGACCGTCGATCAGCGGATAGCGGTAGGAGAACGGCTGCGCCATCAGCACCAGTGCCTCGTAGCAGGCGCTGTCGCCATGCGGATGGAACTTGCCGATCACGTCGCCGACCGTGCGCGCGGACTTCTTCGGCTTGGCACCCGCGGCCAGCCCGAGTTCGCTCATCGCGTAGACGATGCGCCGCTGCACCGGTTTCAGGCCATCGCCGATGAATGGCAGGGCGCGGTCCAGCACCACGTACATCGAGTAGTCGAGGTAGGCGCGTTCGGCGTATTCCTTGAGCGGAATCTGTTCGTAATTGGCTTGCACGGTCATGACGATGCTTCAGGGCGCGCACGGCGCGGTCAGGCCGATGATGGTGCCAGAGCGGAGGCGCTTGCGGTGCAGGTCGCGACCGCCGCGTTGGCGCGACGACGGTGTGGGGCACCGCGCGCGGCGGTCGCGGGGGAGACCGGGATGCCGGTCGGGGAGCCGCTCCGGGGATGGATCGGAGCGCCTGGCATTCGACGAGTTCGACAAGGTGGCAGCCCCGCCAGCCACACCCCGGCACCCGAATCACTTGCTACCGTTGCTCCCTTCCGGGCCTGGCGGGGTTCGCAAGCTATCGTCGCGGGGGAACCGACGGGGCCACCATAAAACTGGCGGAGGGGAGGGATATGTTCGGCTCGTCCTGAGCCTCACCCCTCGCGCAGAGCGCTCGGGGCCGCCTGCGGCGTCCGCATGCGCTCGCGCGCATGCGTCGAACCGCGAGGGTTCTCACCCTCCCTACCATCGCTCTCAAATCCTCGCGAAGTCGCAGCTTCACGTATCCATCAAACTGGCGGAGAGGGAGGGATTCGAACCCTCGATACGGCTTTTGACCGTATACACACTTTCCAGGCGTGCTCCTTCAGCCACTCGGACACCTCTCCGCGCCTGGTGCTTCCATCCGGCATGCGGCTGGCCGGAAGCAGCGCGGAAGCATAGCGGTCGCACCGCGGCGAGACAAGCCGATCCGGCAACGCAACGGTCATCGGAGACACCATGCCGACGCATCCGAGCGCACGCGATTGGTCGCGGAGCCCGCGAGTTGGCACAATCGGCTTCCGCTAGGGAAGATCCGGACAAGTTCGGACCTTCCTCACGCCATGGATGGCTTGCCGCGCATCGAGCACGCGAGTGCTTGATGCGGCGTAGCCGAGTCCGGATCCGCGTCGGACCCGGCGCCCTCAGGCAAGTCCAGGATGGCTTGTTCAGAGGTCCCCCAGACAGGTGCCGGCATGTCCTATCAGGTACTCGCGCGCAAGTGGCGCCCTCGACGGTTCACCGAGCTGGTCGGCCAGGAACACGTGGTGCGTGCGCTCAGCAACGCCCTCGACGGCGGGCGCATGCATCACGCCTATCTGTTCACCGGCACCCGCGGCGTCGGCAAGACCACCATCGCGCGCATCTTCGCCAAGTCGCTCAACTGCGAGCGCGGTGCTTCCGCCGATCCCTGCGGGGAGTGCGCGGTGTGCACCGCCGTGGACGCCGGCCGCTTCGTCGACCTGCTCGAGATCGACGCCGCCTCCAACACCGGCGTCGACGACGTGCGTGAGGTGATCGAGAACGCGCAGTACGCGCCGACGCGCGGCCGCTACAAGGTGTACCTGGTGGACGAGGTGCACATGCTGTCGAAAAACGCGTTCAACGCCTTGCTGAAAACGCTGGAGGAACCGCCGCAGCATGTGGTCTTTCTGCTGGCGACCACGGATCCGCAGAAGCTGCCGGTGACGGTGCTGTCACGCTGCCTGAAGTTCAACCTCAAGCGACTGCTGCCGGCGCAGATCGAGGCCCAGATGCGGCACATTCTCGATGCCGAGGCGGTGACCTGCGAGCCCGAGGCACTGGTCGAGCTGGCGCGCGCCGCCGACGGCTCGCTGCGCGACGGCCTGTCGCTGCTGGATCAGGCGATCGCCTATGGCGACGGCGCGGTGCGCGCCGGCGAGGTGCGCGCGATGCTGGGCACCATCGCGCGTGCCGAGGTGGTCGGCCTGATCGCGGCGATCGCCGCGGGTGACGGTGCTGCGCTGATGGCCGAAGCCGAGCGCATCGAGGCCTTCGCGCCGGATTTCGGCGCCGTGCTCGATGATCTGGCCGCGCTGTTGCATCGCGTGCAGCTGCGCCAGCTGGTGCCCGGCCTCGGCGGCGAGGACACGGTCGCCGATGCCGCGCTCGATTCGCTGGCTGCGCGGCTGGCGCCCGAGGACGTGCAGCTTTGCTACCAGCTGGCCGTCAGCGGCCGCCGCGATCTGCCGCTGGCACCGGACGAAATCACCGGATTCGAGATGGCGTTACTGCGCATGCTGGCTTTCCGACCGTTGCCCGAGGCCGTGGGCACCACGGCTGCGGCGCCCTCCGGCGCGACGTCCGGCGGCGCAAAGCCGGCGACTGAGCGCATGAAGCCGTCCGTGCCTGAAGTCGCAGCGGTCGCCGCGCAAAACCCCCCGGCGATTTCGTCCGAGCCACTGGACTGGGAAGCATTGATCGAGCGCGCCGGTCTGCGCGGAGCCCTCGGCCAGCTGGCCCGCCATGCGGAACTGCGCAGTCGCGAGGGCGATGTGCTCGTGCTGGCGCTGCCGAAACAGGATCTCCAGCTGGTCGTCGAGCCGTTCACCAGCCAGCTCGAGGAAAAGCTTTCCGCGGCAATGGGCGCTGCCCGCGTTCGCGTGCGTTTCGTCGCCGCCGATGCTGACGCCGGCGCCAGCCCGGCCGCTCGTGCCGAGCGGGCACGCAGCGAAGGGCAGACCGCCGCCGCCGCCGCGATCGACGACGATCCGCTGGTGCAGGCGCTGAAGCGCGACTTCGGTGCCCGCGTTCTGCCGCAAAGCATTCGAACCCCGGAGTCAAGCCCATGATGAAGGCGCAGATCGCGCAGATGATGCAGCAGGCCCAGCGCATGCAGGAGGAGATGAAACGCGCGCAGGACGAACTTGCCCGGGCCGAAGTCACCGGCAGCGCCGGCGGCGGCGTGGTCAGCGTCAGCATGAGCGGGCGGCACGAGGTGCGTCGCGTGCGCATCGACCGCGCGCTGTTCGCGGAGGATCCCGAAATGGCCGAGGATCTGGTCGCCGCCGCGTTCAACGACGCCGTCAACAAGATCGCCGAAGTGACCCAGCAGCGCATGGGCGGACTCGCATCGGGCCTGAACCTGCCGCCCGGTTTCAAATTGCCGTTCTGAGCATGCCGAACTTCACCTTTGCAATCGCGCCGCAGCGGAGCCGCCCGTGAGCGACGCGGCGCCGCTGCTGGAGCAACTGCTGGAGGCGCTGCGCTGCCTGCCCGGTGTCGGCGCCAAGTCGGCGCAGCGCATGGCGCATCATCTGCTCGAACGCGATCGCCCGGGCGGGCGCCGGCTGGCGTCGATACTGGATGCATCGATGCAGCGCATCGGCAACTGCACGCGCTGCCGCAACTTCAGCGAGACCGAATTGTGCGCGCTGTGCGCCAGCGACCGCCGCGATCGGCAACTGCTGTGCGTGGTCGAATCGCCGGCCGATCTGGCCGCAGTCGAACAAGCCACCGGCTACCGTGGACTGTATTTCGTGCTGCTCGGCCGGCTGTCACCGCTGGATGGCCTGGGCCCGGCCGAACTCGGGCTCGACCTGCTGCAACGACGGCTGGCGGAAGGCCAGATACAGGAGCTGATCGTCGCCACCAATCCGACCGTCGAAGGCGAGGCGACCGCGCACTACCTGGCGCAACTGGCACGCGTCGCCGGCGTGCGGGCGACGCGACTGGCACACGGCGTGCCGCTGGGCGGCGAACTCGAATTCATCGATCGCGGAACGCTCGCGCATGCCTTCGGCGGGCGCCAGATTCTGGGCTGACCATACGGAGCACGGCGATGGGCGACACCCTGTTCGGCAAGATCATTCGCCGTGAAATCCCGGCCGATATCGTCTTCGAGGACGGTGACGTGCTGGGCTTTCGCGACATCAACCCGCAGGCGCCGCTGCACGTGCTGTTCATCCCCAAGCGGCAGCCGCTGCCGACGCTGGATGCCGCCGGCGAGGCCGATGCCCCATTGCTCGGCAAGCTGCTGCTCGCCGCTGCGGCTTTCGCCCGCAGCGAAGGCTATGCCGATTCCGGCTATCGCTGCGTGGTCAACTGCAATCGCGACGGCGGCCAGACCGTGTATCACCTCCACGTCCACCTGCTCGCCGGCCGCCCCCTCCACTGGCCCCCGGGGTGAGCCGCCGCGCTGGCGATCTGCCAGTGGCAGATCGCGCGGTGGCGACGAAGCGCGCAGGAGCGCGCTCGAACGCCGCAGGCGGTCCGCAGGGCGAGCGCCAGGGAAGGCGCGAGTAACGCCATCGGCAGGAAGCCGGGCCGGGTTGCGAGGCGAGCGCAGGATGCGCGAGTCCGCAACAGCCCGCGAGGCGAAGCCGAGCGGTGATCGCGCTGGC
>JAJYDI010000060.1 GCA_021777635.1 Pseudomonadota bacterium | reverse complement strand
CTTCCGCGTGACCGTGCGCAACACCGGCGATGCCGCACGCACCGTCGCGCTGCGCGAATTCCCCTGGCGCTGGCGCGCATGGACGCTGCTGGCATCCAGCGTCGCACCGGCGCGGAGAGACGCCACCCGGCTCGACTTTCCGCTGCGCGTTCCGGCCAAGGGCAGCGCGGTACTGACCTTCACCCTGCGCTACGAACTGACCACCGGGAGCCTCTGACATGCTCGAACGCATCGACCACGAATACGGCATCCGCGAACTGCGCCTGGCACGACCGCCAGTCAACGCACTCGACCCGGGCCTGATCCAGGCGTTGCACGAAGCGGTCACGGCCGCGCCGCGCGACGGCGCCGAAGCACTGCTGATCAGCGGTACGCCCGGCATGTTCTCGGCCGGTCTCGACGTGCCGGTGCTGCTGGCGCTCGACCGCGCCGCGCTGGCGCCGACCTGGCGCGACTTCTTCGGCCTGGCCGCCGCACTGGCGCGCTCACCGATTCCCACCGCAGCGGCGATCACCGGTCACAGTCCTGCCGGAGGCGCCGTGCTGGCGCTGCACTGCGATTACCGCGTCATGGCGCGCGGGCCATTCCGCGTCGGCCTCAACGAGGTACAGGTCGGGCTGACCGTGCCGGCGTGCATCCAGGCCGCGCTGGCGCGTCTGGTCGGCACCTACCGGGCCGAGCGCCTGCTGGTCGCCGGGGCCATGCTCGAATCCGAAGCGGCGCTGGCAATCGGTTTGGTCGACGAACTGGCCGACGTGGATTTCGTCGCGACCCGCTCCCTGCACTGGCTCACCGACCTGCTGGCGTTGCCGCGCAAAGCCATGCGCGAAACCCGTGCGCTCGCGCGCGCCGATCTCGCCGCCATCTATGCCGATGCTGCGCAACTGCCTGTGGAGTCCTTCCTCGACGGCTGGTTCGCGCCGGACACCCAGACCGTCCTGAAGGCGCTGGTCGCGCAACTCAAGTCGGGCAAACCGCGCTGACCGCACACCCGGGACGCCCACGCGGATTCAGCGATCCATCAAATTCCGAATCCCGGAAGCCGCGCCGCACGCCGCCGCACCACCGGGTACGTGCGCAAAGCTCAGCCGGCCGCGTCTCCGGTTGCTACCGGGCGTTCGGGATCACTGATCCAGCCGCTCCACGAAGGCGCAAACAGGCGCGAGCCGGACAGCCCGGCGTACTCCATTGCCAGCAGGTTGTGGCAAGCGGTGACGCCGGAACCGCACATGTGCACGACACAGGCAGGGTCACCTCCCCCGAGCAAACGCAGCCATTCCTCGCGCAGTTCACTGATCGGCTTGAACCGACCATCGTCGCCGAGGTTGCCGGCGAAAGGGCGATTGCGCGCGCCCGGAATGTGCCCTGCCTTGATGTCAAGCGGCTCGACATCGCCGCGGTAGCGCGGGGTCGCGCGGGCGTCAAGCAACAACATGTCGGCGCGGGAGCGCTGCTGCAGCACCTGCTCGACGCCGAGCACGCGGTCCACGGGCCAGCGCAGCGGCGCGACCGGCGCGGGTGTCGCAGCCACGACTTTCGACTCGAGCGGGAAACCCGCCGCGACCCACGCCTGGAAGCCGCCGTCGAGCACCGTCGCCGGCTGGTCCATCATGCGCAGCATCCACCACAGTCGTGCCGCAGCCAGCGCACCACCCATCGCGTCATAGGCGACCACCGGCAGGCCCGGCTGCCAGCCCCAGCGCGCCAGGGTCGCGGCGAAAACCTCGGCATCCGGCAGCGGATGACGGCCCAATCCCTTCTTGCTCAGGTCCGACAAGTCGCGATCGACGTGCGCATGGACTGCACCCGGCAGATGCGCGTGCGCCCATGCACGACGCCCGGCGTCGACATCCGTCAGGTCATGGCGGCAGTCCACGATCAGGCAGGCGCCCCGTGGCAACGCGTCCAGTGCCGTGGAATCGATCAGTGTGTTCGGCGGGTTCATGTTCGTGCCATTCGAGTCATCAGATTGAACAGCATAGCGGCGGTCGCTCCCCAGATTCGGTGGCCCTCGCCTGCATAGGGCTCAAACTCGTGGATCTGCCGAGGGCGGCCGCGATAGTCCATGGTCAACGCATGCAGCCGCGCAGGGTCAAGCAGAAATGCCAGCGGCACCTCGAAAACCTCTGCCACCTCGACCGGGTTGGGGTGGAGCGTGGCCGTCGCCGCGATGCGTGCGACGACCGGCGTCACGCAGTAACCGCTGACGGTGTCGAAGCAATCCAGGAATCCCAGCGGCTCCGCGGCCCGCGAATCAAGCCCGATCTCCTCGGCGCTCTCGCGCAACGCCGTGGCGACGACATCCTCATCCCGCGCATCCACCTGACCACCCGGGAAACTCACTTGTCCGGCATGGGTGCGCAGATGATCGTTTCGCCGCGTCAGGATCACGGTCGGCGTGGCGCCAGCGCGGATACCGATGAGGACCGCGGCCGGCGTTCGCGGACCGGGCCCGAGCAGATCGACGATCTCGTCGTGGTTCCAGCCTGGCGGCTGCGGCGGCGAACGCAGCGCATGCAGCGCGTGCAGCAGTCCGTCCGGAAGTGCGCTCACCGGCATTCATCGCGCAGCGACAGCTGGCGCATGATGCGCAGGCGCTCCTCGTCGTCGAGCCCGGACCAGCGCACGATCTCGTCGCGGCTGCGCAGGCAGCCCCGGCAGTAACCGCTCGCATCGAGACAGCACACGCCGATACAGGGCGTCAGCGGCGGCAGGGGCTCGGGCTCCATCGCGCCAGTTTAGCCGAGCGCCTGGCATGCCGGCGCCGGCCGACCACGGATTACGCGCCTGCTGCCGCAGCCGTCCTCATCCGTTACCCTCGCCCTCATGCTCGCGCTCGCCACCCGCATGGTCAGTGATTACGGCAAGGTGCTTGCAGGCCTGCGCCCGGAGGTCTACGGCCTGCCCGAATCGCTGCTGCCGCATCCGAAGGAGCGGCTGCGCGATGCGCTGCGCCTGCTGCTGACCAGCGTGCCGCTGGACCAGCCCGAGCTGCGCGAGGGGTTGCTTCGCGGCTATGTCTATCTGGCGCAGTTCGTGCCGGATGCCGAAGCCGCGCTGATCGCACGCGGCCAGATGCTGCTGGGCGGCGGGAGCGGCGACGGCCACGAAGCCGAACAGGCCATGCGCGCGATCAACCGCATCAAGCTCGCGATGGAATCCTCGCTCGAGGAGGCCGGCAGCCTGAAACCGCCGGCCTGATGCCGCGCACGTCAGTTCTTGACGTCGAGAATCTTCAATTCGAATACAAGCGCCTCGTTGGGACCGATGCGCGGCGGCTGACCGGTCGCGCCGAAGGCCAGCTGCGGCGGCACATAAACCTGCCAGCGGTCGCCGACCACCATGCGCGGCAAGATCGCCTGCCAGCCCTTGATCATGTCCTTGACCTTGAATGTGACCGGCTTGCCGCGCGCAAACGAGCTATCGAACTCCAGTCCGTTCATCAGCGAGGCGCGGTAGTGCAGGGTCACTGTTGAATTGAGTGTCGGATGCACGGTACCGGTGCCCTGCTCTATCACCCGGTACTGGATGCCGTCGGGCAAGGTGACGATGCCGGGCTTAACCTTGTTGGCCGCCAGGAACTGCTCGCTTTTCCGCAAATTGTCGGTGGCAAGTTTCTGGTAAGCCGCCATTGCCTGAGTGCGAATGCGGGCTTGCAGCGCCATCAGCTGGCCCTGCATCTCCGGCGCCGGCACCGCGGGCGCACGCCGCGCGTAGGCGTCCTGCAGACCGCGAATCACCTGATTCAGATCCACATCCATCTTGTTGTTGAGGAAATTGCTGCCGATCTGGAAGCCGACCGCATACGACAGCTTGGTCTTGTCGATCGCCGGCACCTGCGGCCCGACCGCGGCCGGAGCGGGAGCGGCCGCCTGCTGGGCCCATGCCGGTGTGACCAGCAGCAGCGCCGACAATGCGGTGAGTCGCGTTAACCTCATGCCAAGTTCTCCAGTGGGAATGACGCCATGGCGCGGCTGCGCCGCGCTGCACTCAGCCTAGAGTGCCGGGACCGGAAAAGGTTCCCCCGATTGCTGCCATCGGCGGCCGATCCTTCATCTTGGGTGCATGCCCCGACCATCCGCAACCTGCACTGCGCCGACCGCGGCAGCGTGCGCACGCTCACCGTCCAGCACTCGGACAAATGTGGCGCGCTTGATTGGGACGGGCCTGCGTAACGCACCGTAGTTCGACCGTGCCGGCCTGCGCGAGGGCACGCGCGCCTTCCGCGAGCGTCGCAATCCGGTGCTCATCGACCGTCGAATCGCATGCGAAACCGATCAGTGCCCGCCGCGGTAGGTCAATTCGCCCGCGGTGATGCGCAGCGGCAGCCGATTCTCCGGCGGCGGCAGCGGGCAGGTGGCGAAAGCGGTGAATGCGCACGGCGGGTTGTAGGCGCGGTTGAAATCGAGCACCACGCGGCCATCGCGCGCTGCGTCCACGTACAGGAAGCGCGCTGCGCCGTAAGTCTCGTGGCCGCTGGTACGGTCTGCGAAGACTACGAACAGACGCGTGTCGCTGGGCGTCTCGAGGATCGGCAGAAGCGTGTAACGCTGACCGTCGCGCTCGAACACGATGCGGCCCGGCACCACATCGCGCTCGATCGTACCGGCCTCGGTGGCCAGCTCGACGTGCTGCACCGGATCGAACACCTCGAAACGCGCCTCGATCCGCCACGAGGGATCGGTCGGAAACGAGTCGAGGCCGCGGAAGTCCGTGCGAGTCGTCGCCATGCTGTCTTTGATGCGCAGCGCCTTGCGCCCCGAGCGATCGAGCAGAAACAGACTCGCCGTGCCGAAGCGGACTTCCGAGGGCCGCGCATCGCGGTCATCGCGAAGCAAAGCCGAATGCACCACTTCGCCATCGACCGTGGCATCTGCATCGGCTGCGAGATCCAGCCGCACCTGGCCGTCGGTCGCCAGTGTGATCGTGCCGAGATGCGCCGGGCCGACTGGCAGCACGATCGTGTTGTCGGGAGCACGACCCACGGTCTGCGCGCCCGGCCGCAACCAATCAAAGCCAACCAAGGTCAGCCAGCCATCGACGGCGGTCAAAGCCTGCAGGCGCTGCTGGCGCCAGTGCGCGATCTGGGCAGAGTACGCCGTGTCGGCGACGGCACCGTCACTGGCACAACCACCGGCGCCGCCGACCATGGCGGCGGCGAACAGGAAACGGGCCAGGGACATCGTCATCGCCTCCAGGGGTGATTCAGCGACCACGCAGAAACAGGCGGTCGAGATCGGCCAGCGCGAGCTGGGTCCAGGTTGGGCGGCCATGGTTGCACTGGCCGCTGCGTTCGGTGACCTCCATCTCGCGCAGCAACGCGTTCATCTCGGCGAGCCCGAGCCGGCGCCCCGCGCGCACCGCGCCGTGACAGGCCATGGTCGCAAGCAGTTCGTTCTCGAGCTCCTCGAGCCGGTGCGAGCTGCCGTGCTCAGCCAGCTCAGCCAGCACGTCGCGCACCAGGGCGTCGACATCGGCGCCCTCCAAAAGGGACGGAATGCGATGCACGCTGACGCTCTCCGGACCAGCGCGCGCCAGCTCGAGACCCCACGCCGTCAACGCGTCGGCGTGCTCCTCAGCCGCGGCCGCCGCCCGCGCACCGACCGCGATCGCCCGCGGCACTAGCAGCAGTTGCGATCGCAGCGAGGTGGTGGCGCGCCCCTGCTTCAGACGCTCGTAGGTAATGCGTTCGTGCGCGGCGTGCATGTCCACCAGCACCAGTCCGTGGGCATTCTCGGAGAGGATGTAGATCCCTTTGAGCTGGGCCAGCGCAAAGCCGAGCGGCGGAAGCTCGCCCTCGCTGGCGGCCGGCGCGACACCCGCCCGTGTCGTCGCGTTCAAAACGGCGTGCGCGATCGTAATCGGCTCACCGAGCAGCGCCGCGTAGCCCGCCAGCGGCTCCTCGCGCACGGCCGCGCCGAAATCATGTTGCAGTGGTGGCGCCGTGCCCGGGTAGGCGATCGCAGCGAATGGCGTGGAGCGCTCGATGCTGCCGGCGCGGGTACCGGCCACTGCTGCGTGCAGACTGCGAAAAAGGAAATCGTGCACCAGGCGCTGCTCGCGAAAGCGCACCTCGTGCTTGGCAGGATGGACGTTGACATCCACCTGCGCTGCATCCAGTTCGAGAAACAGCACGTAGGCCGGGTGGCGGCCATGGAACAGCACGTCGGCATAGGCTTGGCGCACGGCATGCGCGACGGTGCGGTCGCGCACGAGGCGGCCGTTGACGAAGAAAAACTGCTGGTCGGCCTGGGCGCGTGTCGCGGTCGGCAACCCGATCCAGCCGGCCAGACGCAGACCCGCGGCCTGTTGCTCGATCTGCAAGCAGTGACCGGCAAATTCCGCGCCCAAAAGATCGGCGGCGCGCTGCAGTCGCGCCGACGCATTTGGCGCCGGCCGCAGCATGCGCAGCGCGCGACCGTTGTGGCCCAGGCGAAACTCGATCTCCGGTCGCGCCAGCGCCAGCGATTTCAGCAGCTCGTCGATGTGTGCAAGCTCGGTGCGCTCGGCGCGCAGGAACTTGCGTCGCGCCGGCACGTTGTAGAACAGGTCGCGCACTTCGACCGTGGTTCCGACTGCGTGCGCCGCCGGCCGTGGAGGTCGCGCCTGACCACCGTCGATCTCAAGCCGCAACGCAGTGTCGGCCGCGACCACGCGCGAGACGATCGCGAAGCGCGCCACCGAAGCAATCGAAGCCAGCGCCTCGCCGCGAAACCCCATGGTGCCAACACGCACCAGGTCGTCGAAACTGGCGATCTTGCTGGTGGCGTGAGGCGCGACGGCCAATGCCAGCTCATCGGCGGCGATGCCGGTGCCGTCGTCGCGCACGCGGATCAAGCGCGCGCCGCCTTCCTCGATCTCGACCTCGATCCGAGCGGCACCAGCGTCGAGACTGTTCTCCACCAGTTCCTTGACCACCGACGCCGGTCGCTCAATCACTTCGCCGGCGGCGATCTGGTTGACCAGTGCAGGAGGCAGTGGGCGAATCGACGGCATGGCGGCTGGCCCCGGGCGAGCCGCTAGCTTAACGTCTGGATCCGCTCAATTGGCTGGCGCCACCCGGTGCCCGGACGCAGCGGCGGCTAGCCGGCCCGCATGCTCGTCGCCCGCACTGGCCGTACGAAGGCGCTTTTCGGCGTTCAGCGCGTACCAGGTACCTGGCGGCGGGGTGACCTCGAAATAGTTCTTCAACCCGCCCAGTACCGCCCGGGCCAGCTTTTCGCGGTACGCGGGATCGCCGAGCCGGCGCGCATCGCCAGGGTCCGTGATGAAGGCGGTCTCGATCAGAATCGACGGCACGTCCGGCGAGCGCAACACGACGAAGTTGGCGCGCTCGACCTGCGGCTTGTAGATCGGTCCGATCCGCGCCAGCGACGTAAGCACGTCACGCGCCACGCGATGGCTAGCCTGCATGCTGGCGCCCTGCGAGAGATCCAGCAGCACCGAGGCCAGGGTCGGGCTCTTGTCGTTGAGCGAGACGCCACCGACCAGCTCGACAGAGGCGTTCTCACTGTGGGCCAACCAGCGCGCCGCCGTGCTCGATGCACCCTTGGTCGAGAGCACCCAGACCGACGCCCCGCGGGTGTCGCAATCGCCGGGACAGGCATTGGCGTGGATCGACACAAACAGGTCGGCCTTGTCTTTGCGCGCGATCGCATAGCGCTCCTGCAGCGGAACGAAATAATCGCCATCGCGCGTCAGAACCGCTTTCATTCCCGGCTGGGCATTGATCAGCCGCGCCAAGTCCTTGCCGACCGACAGGGTGACGTTTTTCTCCTCGAGACCGCCGTAGCCGATCGCCCCGGTATCGTGGCCGCCGTGCCCGGGATCGATGGCAATCACCACCTTGCGCCCGACCGGCTCCGGCGGCAATGCCGCCACGGCATGGGTCGTGCCCGCATCGAGATCGACCACCAGCCGGTAACCCTGATCACCCGTCGGCTGCAGCAGGAAACTGCGCGGCTGCGTCATCGCGCCCAGGTCCAGCACCACACGCGTACCGCCCTGCCCATGCGCGCCGGTGCGCGCGTCCTTGAACCGCCCCAAGGCGGCAGGTGCACGAAAGCGGGCGGCGAGGCGGGCATTGCTGAAGTCCAGCACGATGCGATCGGGCTTGCTCAGCTGGAACAGACGATAGTCCACCGAGCCACTCAGATCGAACACTGCACGCAGGCCGCCGGCGGCTTCGGAGACGCGCAGCGACTTGATTTCAACGCCGCGAGCAGCAGCCTGCAGCGCAGACGCCGCGATCGCCGCAGGGGCGAAAACGAGCATGAGCAAAACGATGCCGGCGCGCAGGGATCCCCTCATGATCCGGATTCAAGCGCAAGCGACCGCGTTTTGCAAGCGCTTTTTCCTTAAGAATCCGACTGCTGCAATGTATTTGTCAGAAACGACCTGAGCGATGGCGCAACATCGGTCGCAAACAGTCGCGCGATCCGTCCGTCACCCGCCGGCTCCAGCGCGATGCGCAGATGCGGCGGCGGCAGCCGGCCGGCGCCCCGCTGCGGCCATTCAATCAGGGTCAGGGATGCCGGCGCGTCGAGCGCATCCAGCCCCAACCATTCCAGTTCGCCGGGGTCGGCGATCCGATACAAGTCGAGGTGCCAGGCCGTGAGCGCGGGCAGTTGGTAAAACTCGACCAGGCTGTAGGTCGGGCTCTTGACGCGCGCACTGGCGCCGAGCGCACGCAACAGGGCGCGCGCGAACGTGGTCTTGCCGCTGCCGAGATCGCCCTCGAGGTAGACCACGCCCCCGCTGGCCAGCGCCGGAGCCAGGCGTTGCGCCAGCTTCGCCGTCGCCGACTCGTCCGGCAGATCAATGAGCACCGGCTCATGCATCAGCGGCACCATTGAGCAGGGCGCGCAGCGGCGCGAACAGGTCCGCTGCACATAGACCGCGCTCCCCACCGGCGCGCGCGGCCGCATCGCCGGCGCGCGCGTGCAAGCCGACACCCATGCATGCCGCATCCCAGGGCGCCAGACCTTGCGCCAGCAATGCCGCGATCACCCCGGTGAGCACGTCTCCCATGCCGCCTGCGGCCATGCCGGGATTGCCCCAAGGGCACACCGCGACGCGCCCCCCGGGGTCCGCGACCAGGCTGCCCGCCCCCTTGAGCACGATCACCGCGCGATAGCGCGCCGCAAGCGCGCGTGCCGCGGCATAGCGGTCGCCCGTCACCGCGGTGATGTCGATTCCAAGCAGGCGCGCGGCCTCGCCCGGATGCGGTGTCAGCACCGCCGGCATCGACAGGGTGCGCGGCGCACGCGCCAGATGATTGAGCGCATCGGCATCCACCACGATGGGCCGACCGCCAGCCAGCGCGGCGGCGCACAGGGTCTCGCCCCAGCCACCCTGCCCCAACCCTGGGCCCAGCGCCAGAACGCTGGCACGCGCGAGCGGCGATGCCAGCGCGGACGCGGACTCGACCGCGTACACCATCAGTTCGGGACGCGCCGCCAGCAAGGCTGGAACGTGCATGGTGCGCGTGGCAACACTGATCAGACCCGCACCTGCGCGCAGGGCTGCTTCGCCGGCCAACCGCGCCGCCCCGCCCATGCCGTGATCGCCGCCGATCACCAGCACGTGCCCGAAGGCGCCCTTGTGCGCCGCGCGATCGCGCGGTGCAAGTTCGGCGATGGCGAGCAGCATGGCATCGGGCCGTTGCAAGGCGAGCAACTCGTGCGGAAGGTCCAGCGTTGCCAGCGCGCGCTCACCGACATGCTCGGCGGCGCGTCCCGTGTACAGGCCACGCTTCCAGCCGACGAAGCACACGGTGGCCGCCGCGCGCACGGCCATGCCCCGCGGCATACCGGTATCGGCATCGAGCCCGCTGGGCAGGTCCAGGGCGAGCACCTGCCCCGCGTGCGGCTGCAATGCCTCAATCCACGTTGCCGCCGCACCGGTCGGCGCGCGGTTGAGGCCGCTGCCGTACAGCGCATCGACGTAGATATCCGCGACGGGCAGTGCCATCGCGTCAGCCTCTCCCTGCACGATCGGCACGCCGGCCGCACGCGCGGCCTCGCGTGCCATGGCCGCTTCGCCGATGGGCTGAGCCGTCAACGCAAGCACCCGGGCATCGAGACCTGCCGCGCGCGCCTGCATGGCGAGCAGGTAGCCGTCGCCGCCGTTGTTGCCGGGTCCCGCCAGCACGACGATGCGGCGCGCCTCGGGCCAGCGCGCGCGCAGCACCGTTAGTGCCGCGGCTGCGGCGCGACGCATCAACTCGCTGCCGGCGATGCCGCCCGCGATCGCCGCCGCATCCAGCGCGCGAACCTGGGCAGCGGTGTACAGCGCTCGCGCGGGCTCGAACTCTCTCATGCCGCGATTATGGCAGCGTGGCGCCGCGGCCCGCCTACAATGACCGCGAGGTCTGCATGCCCGATACCACCATCCCCGCCACCCCCGATTACGTCGCATTGCGCGGCGATATCCAGCGCTGGGCGACGAATCTGGGCTTCGGTGCCGTAGGCGTCGCCGGCATCGACCTGCCCTCCGATGAAGCGCATCTACTGGACTGGCTGGCTCAGGGCCAGCACGGCGCGATGGCCTACATGGCGGCGCACGGCAGCAAGCGCAGCCGCCCTGCGGAATTGGCGCCCGGCACACTGCGGGTGATCTCGGTGCGCATGGACTACTGGCCGGATGACGCCGCCGAGCCGTGGGCGGTGCTGGCCGACGGCCGGCGCGGCTATGTCGCGCGCTACGCGCTGGGCCGCGACTATCACGGCCTGATGCGCAAGCGGCTGCAGAAGCTTGCCGACCGCATCCAGACCGCAATCGGCCCGTTCGGTTACCGCGCCTTCGCCGACTCCGCACCAGTGCTGGAGAAGGCGCTGGCGCGCGATGCCGGACTGGGCTGGATCGGCAAGCACACCCTGCTGCTCAGCCGCGACGCCGGCTCCTATTTTTTCCTCGGCGAGCTCTACACCGACCTGCCGCTGCCGATCGATGCTCCTGCCGGCGCGCACTGCGGCACCTGCACGCGCTGCATCGATGTTTGCCCGACGCGGGCGATCGTCGCGCCCTATCGCCTGGACGCGCGCCGCTGCATCGCCTACCTGACGATCGAGCTGCGCGAGGCGATCCCGGTCGCGATGCGGCCGCTGATCGGCAACCGCGTGTTC
>JAJYDI010000059.1 GCA_021777635.1 Pseudomonadota bacterium | reverse complement strand
TCCGGATCAGCCTGCGCGGTGGCGCGTTCGCGGGCGGCCGTGGCCAGCACCGGCGCGGGCACGCGGATGCGCAGACCGCGAGCCGCGGCCACGTCGAGCGTCAGCGTCGCCTCGCTGCGCTTGGCTTTGGCGCCCTCGCCGTCGCGGGTGTGCTGGGTGATGGCGAGCGTGCCGGCGACCGGTGCGGAACCCTGCAGCCGCGCCAGCGTCGCGCGCAGATCGCCGAGCGGATCGGCGTGCGCGGTTGCGGCAACGAGGCAGCCGAGGGTGATGATCGCCGTCCGGCAACAACGCCATCCGGCGTATGCGTGACGCATGCTTCGTCTCCGGATTGCGCCTGTGGCGAGTCTGCCCGCAGCGCACGGCGCCGGCAACGCCTTGCCCGGTGGGTGCATCAAGCGCGCAGGCGGACATCGCGCGCGGCGGATTCGGCCTCGCGACGGGACGCGCTGGCCGAGTTGGCATTGCGATTGCTTTGATCATCGGCATCCGGCATGCAGAAGACGCTCCGTGATGACGACCCGTGGTTGCCGATTGCAAATCGCCGCATGGCTGGCGCTGGCCGCGCTGGCCATCGTGGCGGTGCGCCCGGCCACCGCCGCGGGTGCCACCGCGTTCAAGCTGCGGCTGCAGCCGGTGACGCTGCTCTACTACTACAGCGCCATCGACCTCACGCTCGATTCGACCGCGCTGGCCAAGCTGGCCACCCCGGCCGCCGGCACGGCGCTGCCCGCCAAGGCGCTCACGGCGACCGCTGCGGGACAGAACCTGACCGCCAACGCCGCGATCGCGCCGCGCGCCGCCAACCGGCTGACCGCGGTCCAGCTCACCCTCAGCAACGCCTGGGCGGTGCGCTCGATCGGCAGCGCGCGCGGCGGCCGCACCACGGTCAGCGCGCGTTTCAGCAGCGGCCGCAACGCCACGCTCAACGGCCCTGCCGGCAGCGGCGCGCTGATCCGACTGAGCAATCTCGGCGTCAATCCCGGCCGTTTCGCACCCACCGGACTGGATCCCGCCAAGGCTCGTCAGGGCGCGCTGCGCATGCGCCTTGATTTGTCGCGCGCGCGCAGCGCGGGCAGCTACGGCACCGCGACGATCGTGATCACCGCGACGACGACCTGAATCTCGATCGCGAACGAGCATTTGCGGGCGGGCGAACCTGCCGCACCTGCCGTGATCGAGGATTCCCGGCACGACGCGATCCGGCAACCGGTGGTCATCATGTCCGGCGCGCTCGCTCGCTGCTGCGCGGCTTGCACGGGGGCTCGATGGCGCAGCGAAGGCTGGCCGCGGGCCTGTGCTTGATCCAGATCAACCAAGCCGGCAATTTGTCTGGTTGTGGCATCAGCCCCGCGCTAGCGTGATCGTCGTCCCTCCGATGCGGAGAGGAATGCCGTCATGCCTGAAAGGAATTCGTTCCGGCCGCGACATCCATCCGGTCAAGATGTGGTGGTTGCGATGATGTCACCGGCCGCCGGCAGGTGTCGGGGCCGCCGTCGGGGCCGTGCGGGCGCCCGCCCATGACGCCGATCGCGGTCGTGAACCCCGTGGCTTGCCGCGATCCGGATGAGGCGCAGGGCGTCTTCGCGCCGGTGGCCGCGAACGTGACGCTGGTGATGGGTGTCGGCAACGTCCTGCAGGGTGATGACGGTGTCGGCGTGCATGCCATCCGCAGGCTCGAGGCATCGCTCCGGGGCCGGCCCGGGCTGAATCTCTACGATGCCGGCACTCTCGGCACGACCCTGCTGATCGAAATCGAGCAGGCCGAGCGTCTGGTCATTCTCGATGCCATGCGCATGGAGACGCCACCGGGCACGGTCCGCTGCTTCGAAGGCGCCGCCATGGACCGTTGGCTGAGGCGCCGCAAGGCCGGCAGCGTGCATGAGGTCGGGATCAGCGAATTGCTCGACCTGGCGCGCCTGCAGGAACGGTTGCCGACGCGGCGTGCGCTGATCGGAATCGAACCGGGTTACATCGGCTGGGGCGCGGCCCTGAGCCGCGAAGTGGCAGGCGCGCTCGACGAGGTCGAGCGCCTCGTTCGCGGATTGCTGCGGAGCTGGTCCGATGCGGACGCTTGAGTCGATCCCGATCGTCGTCGAGCCGTGCGCTGCCGCGACCGGCATGGTGACGGCCATCCTGCGCGAACTCGAGGCCGCCCTGCAGGCCTTGCTCGACCACGGCACGCGACATGTGATCGATCTGTCGGCCATGCCGCTGTCGGCGCGTGACCGACAGGCGCTGGAACGGACCCTGGGCGAGGGCGAACTGCGCATGGATCTGCAGGCGCTGGGCCATTCGCGGATCCGCGAGTCGTCGTTGCCCGGCATCTGGTGGCTGCGCCATGAGGGGCCCGATGGCCGGTTGCTGGCCGAGCATATCGAGGTGGCCACGGTGCCCGCGATCGTCGCGGCGCACGCCGACGATCTCGCGGCGACGCGGATACGGCTGGCTGCCCTGATCGAACAGGTTTCCCGCGGAGGGTGATGCATGAACACGCAACGCGATCCGACGGTCCTCGAATCCTTCCAGCAGCAGGGCCTGAGCCGGCGCGCATTCCTGAAGTTCTGCGCCGCCACGGCATCGCTGCTGGCCTTGCCCGCGGCGCGCGCGGCGGAGTTGGCAGAGAAGCTTGCCGGGATGACGCGGCCGACCGTGATCTACCTGTCGTTCCAGGAATGCACGGGTTGTCTCGAGTCGCTGACGCGGTCCTTCCAGCCGACGCTGGAAAGCCTGATCTTCAACACGATTTCCCTGGCCTACAACGACACCCTGCAAGCGGCGGCCGGCGAGGCGGCCGAGGCGGCGCGCGAGGATGCGATGCGCAAGGCCTGGGGCAAGTACGTGCTGATCGTCGACGGCGCCATCCCGCGCCCGGAGGACGGTGCCTATTGCGTGATCGGCGGCAGGAGCGCGCTCGATCTGCTGCGGCACGCCGCCGAAGGTGCCGCCGCCGTGGTCGCGGTCGGCACCTGCGCCGCATTCGGCGGCATTCCCTACGCCGCACCCAATCCAACCGGGGCCGCCTCGGTGCAGGACCTGGTCGGCGATCGACCGGTGATCAACATCTCCGGCTGTCCGCCGATTCCCGAGGTCATCACCGGCACCATCGTCTATTTTCTCGGCTTCGGCGTCCCCGAACTCGACGCGCAGCGGCGCCCGACGATGTTCTATGGCACCACCATTCACGATCGCTGCTACCGCCGGCCGTTCTACGACAAGGGATTGTTCGCCCGCAGCTTCGACGACGAAGGCGCGCGCAATGGCTGGTGTCTGTACGAGCTCGGCTGCAAGGGCCCGGTGACCTACAACTCGTGCGCCACCATGAAGTGGAATGACGGCACCAGCTTTCCGATCCAGTCGGGGCACGGCTGCCTGGGCTGCTCCGAGCCCAATTTCTGGGATGGCGGCGGGTTCTACCGGCCGCTCTCCAGCGGGCTTTGGCACGGCGGCATCGGCGAGGGACTCGGTGTCGCCGCCGTGGCCGGAGTGGCCATCGGCGGCGCGGCGGCCGTCGCGGCGCGCCAGCGGCAGAAACGCATCACCGAAGCCGGCAAGAAACCCCCGGAGGCGCCGTGATGGACCTGCTCTCCTTTGCACGCGGCCCGGCCCTGCAGTGGGCGCTGGTGATCTTCGTCCTCGGCTCGCTCTGGCGCCTGGCCGGCATTCTGCTGCTGCGGCGCAAGCCCGACTACGCCGAGCCGCGCAGTCGCGCGACCTGGCGCGGCGCCCTGAAGCTGGTCGTGACGCGCACCTGGTCCAGACGTGAATTCCGCGCCAGCACCGCCTTCGGCCAGTCTCTCGGCTATGTCTTCCACATGGGCCTGGTGGTCGTGGTATTCGGCTTCGTGCCGCACATCCTGTTCATCCACAGCCTGACCGGACTGCAGTGGCCGGGACTGCCCAGCAGCATCGTCTATGTCAGCGGGGCGCTTACGGTCGCTGCGCTGGTAGCGGCACTGGTGCGCCGCCTGAGCCATCCGGTGCTGCGCCTGCTGTCGAACTTCGACGATTACTTCAGCTGGCTGGTCACGGTCACGCCGGTCGTCACCGGCCTGCTGGCGGTAGCGCACCTGGGCGCGCGCTACGAGACGCTGCTCGCCGTTCACATCCTCAGCGTCTGCCTGCTGCTGGCCTGGCTGCCGTTCGGCAAGCTGATGCACGTCTTCCTGGTGTTCATTTCCCGGGGTACGACCGGCGCCCTGTTTGCCCGCAAAGGAGCCAGCACATGAGCGAGGCTGCCCTGCCGCCCCTCGAGACCCAGGGACCGCGATTCGGCATCAAGAAGCCGGAACAGCGCCAGGACATCCAGGGCGACCTGTCGGATGCCGCGCGCGTGGATACCGCGATGCGCGAATTCGTGCGCGATTTCGGCGCCGTCGCGGCGACCTACATGGAGTCCTGCGTGCACTGCGGCATGTGCGCCGAGGCCTGCCCGTTCTATGTCGAGACCGGCGACCCGAAGTACACGCCGATCTGGAAGATCGAACCGTTCAAGCAGGCCTACAAGCGCGAAGTCAGCCCGTTCGCGTTCTTCATGCGCGCCTTCAATCTGAAGCGCAAGGTCACGCTGGAGGAACTCGAGCAGTGGCAGGAACTGATCTACGACTCCTGCACCATGTGCGGGCGCTGCACCCTGATCTGCCCGATGGGCATCGACATCGCATCCCTGGTCGGCCTCGCCCGCCACGGCATGCACAAGGCCGGACTGGTGCCGCACGAGCTGTGGGCCGCCGCCGAGCGCGCCGAGCGCGAAGGCAGCCCGCTGGGCGCCACGCCCAAGGTGTTCAAGGAGCGCGTCGAATGGATGGGCGACGAGAGCGGCGTCGCGATGCACATGGACCTCGAGCAGGCCGATGTGCTGGTCACCATGTCCTCGATCGAGATCCAGAAATACCCGCAGGCGCTGGCCGCGGTCGCCAAGGTGCTCAATCACATGGGCCTGAGCTGGACTTTCCGCAGCGACGGCTACGAGGCGACCAACTTCGGGCTGCTGTCGGGCAATGCCGACTGGCAGAAGGACATGAGCCTGAAGCTGATCAACGCGGCGATCGCCTGCAAGGCCAAGGTGCTGCTGCTGCCGGAATGCGGCCATGCCTACAGCGCCATGCGCTGGGCCGGTGCCAACGTCTACGGCAAGCCGCTGCCGTTCAAGGTGCGCCACATCTCGGAGTTCCTCGGCGAGCACGTCGCCGACGGCAGCATCCGGGTGAAGAAGGACCTCGAGACCACGGTCACGTTCCATGATCCGTGCCAGGTCGCGCGTCGTGGCGGCGTTTTCGACGCGCCGCGCAGGGTGCTCGCGGCGCTGGGCGCCGAGGTGCGCGAGCTGCAGGACAGCCGTGGCATGAGCTGGTGCTGCGGCGGTGGCGGCGGCGTGATCAGCATCCATCGCGCCGACGCGATCCGCTACAAGGCCTTCCAGATCAAGATGCGTCAGGTCGACGCGACCGGTGCCGCGATGCTGGTCACCAGTTGCTCGAACTGCCGTCTCAGCTTCGACGACAGCCAGGCGCACTTCCACTGGGACAAGACCGCACACAGCCTGCTCGAGGCAGTGGCCGACCATCTTGATGATGCGCCGCCGGAACCCGCCGCTGCCGCACCATCGCCGGGGAGCACCACGCCATGAGCACGCAGACGGTCGTTGTCGATCCGATCACCCGCATCGAGGGGCATCTGCGCATCGAGGCGGTGCTGGACAACGGCGTGATCCGCCAGGCGTCCAGCTCGGGCACCATGGTGCGCGGCATCGAACTGATCCTGCGCGGCCGCGATCCGCGCGACGCCTGGGCCTTCGCCCAGCGCATCTGCGGCGTCTGCACCCTGGTGCACGGAATCGCCTCGGTGCGATCGGTCGAGGATGCGCTGCGCTATCCGATCCCGGCCAACGCGCAGCTGATCCGCAACCTGATGATCGCGGCCCAGTTCGTCCACGATCACGTGATGCATTTCTATCATCTGCACGCGCTGGACTGGGTCGACGTGGTTTCGGCGCTGCAGGCCGACCCGCAGAAAACCTCGACGCTGGCGCAATCGATCAGCAGCTACCCGCAATCCTCGCCCGGTTACTTCAAGGACGTGCAGGCCAAGCTGCAGCGCTTCGTCGCCTCCGGCCAGCTCGGCATCTTTGCCAACGGTTACTGGGGCAATCCGCTGTACAAGCTGCCGCCCGAAGCCAACCTGATGGCGGTGGCGCACTATCTCGACGCGCTGGCCTGGCAGCGCGAGGTGGTGCGTCTGCATGCCATCTTCGGCGGCAAGAATCCGCACCCCAATTTCGTCGTCGGCGGCGCGCCGACGGCGATCAGCATCGGGCCCGGCGCGCACGGCGGCAACAGCGGCACCGCAGTGAACATGGATGGCCTCGCGATCGTGCAGGACGTGATCCGCAAGATGCAGGCCTTCGTCGACCAGGTGTATGTACCCGACACGCTGGCGATCGCCGGCTTTTACAAGGACTGGTTCCAGAAGGGCGAGGGCGTCGGCAATTTCATGACCTACGGCGAGTTTCCGGCTGCGGGCAGGAGCATCAACGATCTCGGCAGCCTGATGATTCCGCGCGGCATCATCGTCGATCGCGACCTGAGCCAGGTGCATGAGGTCGACCTCGATGCCCCCGGGCAGATCCAGGAGTTCGTCGCCCACTCCTGGTACGACTACAGCACCGGCAAGAATGCCGGCCTGCATCCCTACGAGGGTCAGACCAACCTGCACTACAGCGGCCCCAAGCCGCCGTATGCGCATCTGGATACCGAGGCGAGCTATTCCTGGCTGAAGTCGCCGCGCTGGAAAGGCAAGGTGATGGAGGTCGGGCCGCTGGCGCGCGTGCTGATGCTGTATGCCAGGCGCGACCCGGCCACGCGCGAACTGGTCGACAAGGCGCTGCGCCAGCTCGATCTGCCGGTCGCGGCGCTGTTCTCGACCATGGGCCGCACGGCCGCGCGCACCCTTGAAAGCAAGCTCATCGCCGACTCGATGCAGGGCTGGTACGACCAGCTGATGGCCAACATCCGCGCCGGCAAGCTGGAAACCTTCAATGAAGCGCTGTGGGAACCCACGACCTGGCCCGCCAAGGCGCAGGGGGTCGGTTTCATGGAGGCGCCGCGGGGCGCGCTGGCGCACTGGATCGTGATCAAGGATGGCCTGATCGACAATTACCAGGCGGTAGTGCCCAGCACCTGGAACGCCGGGCCGCGCGACACGCTCGGTCAGGACGGCCCGTACGAGGCGGCCCTGCGCGGCACCACGCTGGCCGACCCGAAGCAGCCACTGGAGATCCTGCGCACGATTCACAGTTTCGATCCCTGCCTGGCCTGCGCGGTGCACGTGACCGATCCGGCCGGCGCGGAACTGCTGCAGATCCATGTGACCTGATCGGGACTCTTCGTGCCATGAGCCTGCCTGGCGCAGCAACACCCGCAGCCGCAGCAAGGTGCGAGCCATGTGCCTAGGCGTGCCGATGCGGGTCGTCGAGAGCGCGGGCTGGAGCGCCGTGTGCGAAGCGCGCGGCGTGCGGCGGAAAGTCAATCTTGCGCTGGTGGATGAGCAGCCAGCCGGTACCTGGGTGCTGGTCGTCCAGGGCACGGCACGCGAGATCCTGTCCACCGAGGATGCGCTGCGCATCGAGCGTGCGCTCGAGGGCGTCGCAGTCGCGCTGCAGGGCGAGCGCGATCTGTCGCCCTATTTCGAGGACCTGATCGCGCGGCCGCCCCGCAACCGGGAGGCGTGACGTGGAGCGGACCCGCCATGCGCCGGGCGGATGCGCAGCCAGCCCAGATCGCGCCGGCGCGGCCCCGCTGCCGGCCGTCACGCCGCCGCCGCGCGCCAGCGTGTCCGGCGTGTCCGGCGTGCCGGCCGAGGGTACCGCCGCCGCGATGCCGGCGTTCACGCCGCAGGGATTGGCGATCGACCTGCATGTCGCGCGCGGTCAGGTCATCGATCTGACGGTGCGCTCCACGCGCCAGGCCCCGCTGCGATCGTGGATCGCCGGAACCACGCCGGGCGAGGCGCTCCGGCGCATCGGCCTGGCATTCTCGCTGTGCCGGAGCGCCCAGCGCGCGGCCTGCGAGGCCGCGCTCGAGACGGCCAGCGCCGCGACGGTGCGCACGGAGTCGGCAGCGGAGCGCGCCTGGCACGTGACCGGCGAGCTCTGGCGCGAGCATGCCTGCAACCTGTTTCTGGCGTGGCCGGGACTGCTGGGCGACGCGCAACAACCGGCATTGGTGCGCCCCCTGCTGGCGGCCGCCGGCGAGCCGGCGGTCATGCAAGGCAAATTGCGCGACCTGCTGGCCAACGGCGCGCTCGGCATGGACCCGCCGGCCTGGCTGCAACTGGACGCCGCCGGCTTGCAGGCGTGGTGCACGCGGGCGGCAACCGCGACGGCGCGCCGGTTCGCGCGCTGGTACGGCGCAACCGCGCCGGCGCCGGTCACGCCGCGATTGCCGCCGGTCGCGCGCTGGGGCAGGCCGGAGGCGAAGGTGATCGCGGCGACCTTGCGCGCCGATCCCGACTTCGCCCTGCATCCCGCGTGGGCCGGCTCGCCAGCGGAAACCGGCGCGATCGCACGGGTGCATGCGCATCCGCTGCTGCGGGCGTGGATCGATCATTCGGGCAACGACGCGGGCGCGCGCATGCTGGCGCGGCTGATCGAGCTGGCGCAGGCGGCCGATGCGGGCCCGCCCGCAGCCGAGGCGATCGTGCGCGCCTGGCCGGTCGGATCGGGCAGCGCCCTGGCGGCGGTCGAGACTTCGCGCGGCGTGCTGCTGCATGCGGTGGATGTGGCGCGCGACCGGATCACCGATTACCGCATCGTCGCGCCCACCGGGTGGAACTTCCATCCGCATGGCGTGCTGCGGGCCGCGTTGGGTTCGCGGCGCGACGCGCCCGGGTGCGGGGCGCAGGCGCAGGCCTGGTCGCTCGCGCTGGATCCCTGCGTCGAATGCACGGTGGAGCGGGTCCATGCATGAGATGGCGCTGGCCGAGAGCGTGCTTGGTCTCATCGAAGACGCCCGGCGCCGGCAAGGGTTTGCCCGGGTGCGCGCCGTCCGCCTCGAGATCGGCGCGCTGGCCGGGGTCGAGGTCGAGGCATTGCGTTCGTGTCTCGCGATCGTGTTCGAGCGCAGCGTGGCGCGCGCGGCCCGGATCGAATGCGCCATCGCGCCCGGCAGCGGCTACTGTCTCGATTGCGGGCAGACGGTCGCGATGGATGCGCTGTACGCGGCGTGCCCGCGCTGCGCCGGGCCCCATGTCCAGGCGACGCACGGGATGCAGATGCGGGTGCGCGATTTGATGGTCGAGTGAGGAGCAGGTCATGTGCAACGTTTGCGGATGCGGAGCGGGTGCGACGCGGGTCGACGCCGGCGCGAAACCGGACAAGGGCCGCCGGCATCATCACCACGGCGGTGCCGAAGAAGACACGGGCAGCCTGATGGCGATCCATGAGCACGACCACGACCACGACCACGGTCACGATCACGATCACGGTCATGGTCATGCGCAGGACCCGACGCACGCGGCGGCGGGCGACCTGCACTTCGGTCTTGGCCCGGCGCATGCCCATGCTCCCGGCCTCAGCCAGCCGCGCATGGTGCGGATCGAGCAGGACATCCTGGCCCGGAACAATGCCTGCGCCGACGCAAACCGGCGCTGGTTCGGCGCGCACGGCGTGTTCGCCATCAACCTGGTGTCCAGCCCCGGCTCGGGCAAGACCTCGCTGCTGGTGCGCACCATCGAGGCCTTGCACGGCGCGTTGCCGCTGGCCGTGATCGAGGGCGACCAGCAGACCGCGCGCGACGCCGACCGCATCCGCGCTGCCGGTGCGCCGGCGCTGCAGATCAATACCGGCAAGGGCTGCCATCTCGACGCGGCGATGCTCGGCCATGCCATCGGGCACCTGGTACCCGCGGATGACAGCCTGCTGCTGATCGAGAACGTCGGCAACCTGGTCTGCCCGGCCGGGTTCGATCTCGGCGAGGCGCACAAGGTCGTGGTGCTGTCGGTGACCGAGGGCGAGGACAAGCCGCTGAAGTACCCGGACATGTTCCATGCCGTGGACCTGATGCTGCTCAACAAGATCGACCTGTTGCCGCACCTGCATTTCGATGTGGCGCAGTGCATCGCCAACGCACGCCGCATCCATCCGGGGCTCGAGGTCATCGAGTTGTCGGCGGAGAGCGGTGCCGGACTGTCCGCGTGGCTCGACTGGCTGCATCGTGGCGTCGCCGCGGCCCGGCAGCGCAGGAGTGCCGGGCCGGAAGCGCAACTTGCGGCGAAAGGCTGAGCGCCGCGCGATGACGTCGCCGGCCAGCCAGGATCGCACGATCGCCGCGCAACGGCGCCTGCGCGTGCGCGGCGTGGTGCAGGGCGTGGGTTTCCGGCCCTTCGTCTGGCATCTGGCGCGCGATCTCGGTCTGGCGGGCTGGGTGCGCAACGATGCCGCGGGTGTGGAGATCCTGCTGCAGGGCGAGGCCGACGCCATCGATGCCTTCACCCGCCGTCTGCGTCACGAACGCCCGGCGCTGGCGCGCATCGACGCGGTGGGCTGGGACGATCAGGCGCCGACGCGGGCCTTCGGCGGATTCGCGATCGCGGCCAGTGGCGCGGGTGCCGCGCGCACCATGATCGGACACGACACCGCCGTCTGTGCCGATTGTCTCGCCGAGATGTTCGATGCGCGCGCTCGCCGCTGGCGCTATGCCTTCACCAACTGTACCCATTGCGGTCCGCGTTACACGATCACCCGCCACCTGCCCTACGACCGTTCGCAAACCAGCATGGCGGCCTTCCCGATGTGCGCCGCCTGCGCTGCGGAATATGCGGACCCGGCCGACCGGCGCTTCCACGCCGAGCCGATTGCATGCCCTGCCTGCGGTCCCCGGCTACGCTGGCTCGACGCGACCGGTCGGCCGCAGCCCGGCGTCGATGCACTGGCGGCGGCGGTCGCTGCGCTGCGCGCCGGCGCGATCGTGGCGATCAAGGGACTCGGCGGCTTCCACCTGGCCTGCGACGCGCGCAACGCCACCGCGGTGCGGCGCCTGCGCCAGCGCAAGCAGCGCGAGCAGAAGCCCTTCGCGCTGATGCTGGCCAATACGCACTCGGCGAGCGCGCTGGTGCATCTGGATGCGGCGCAGTGCGCGCTGCTGGCATCACCCGAGCGCCCG